>NZ_JBSMEZ010000136.1:0-4053 GCF_056498605.1 Profundibacter sp. | reverse complement strand
CCAGATTGCAGCGGCCAACAGGATAATGCCAAGGATGATTTCCGTGTTGCGGTAACTGGTGATCGGCATGGTATCGGCCCAGCCCGTCATGATCAGGGTGATTGGGCGAATGACCAGAAGCGGCATGAATATCATAGCCCAGATTTTCATGTCACGGTCACCAAACAGCCGCGTCATCATGTTGCGGTGCAGCTGCAGGCGAAAGACGATGGCGACGATGATTTGATGCACCAGTGCCAGCGCAATTGAAACCACCCCCCAGCCTGCCGATGTCAGCCCTAACAGGCGCGGTGCGTCTGAATTGGTGTGTAACAGCGCGGTCGCCCCAAGTGCCATCAACAGGGCGATGGCCAAATGCTGTGGCTGTCCCTCAAACAGTTGTGACAATGTGCTGCGGTTACGAATATCGTTTAGTTTTGTCATTGCCTATCCTTCAACGGATATGCGTAAACCTATAGATGTTTACCCCCGAAGTCCTGATATTATTGACCAGCACATGTTCAGGTCAGGCGATGTGTTGTTCCTGAGGGGTCAGGAATGCCAACCTATCCTCACCCGAACGAAATTCAGGCATGCGTCTTGCCTGACGTAGCGCATCAGCTTTCAAACCTTGTTTGATTTGTGATAGCCGCTGATCCGAAGAATCGCCAAACGGAATATCGCAGCGGCATTCAAAGTTCATAACGTCGCAGCGATCACCCATACCACCGCGCACATAGAAGGTGACATTCCCCAGCATTTTGTTGCTGTTAGGGTCAGGGCGGATGTTTTGCACATGGGTATCTACAATGTTCATTACACGGCTCAATAGTTACTGCTTACAATCTTGAAATAGGTGCTTTGCATGCAATATTAAACCTGCCTTTTGGGGTAAGGAATCTATGGCATTTTTATGGCAATGTGCACCTTGAACCTATGCCCCCCAGTTGCCACATTAGGTATGAGGCTCGACTATGACTGTGCCTATTTAGGGCGGTCAAATATCACGGGCGCTTTTGAAAAGGAGAATACGGATGGATATGGAAAAATTCACCGAACGGTCGCGCGGTTTTATACAAGCGGCCCAGACGATTGCGATGCGTGAAAGCCATCAACGGCTATCACCCGAACATTTACTAAAAGCATTGATGGATGATGATCAGGGGCTGGCCAGCAATCTGATTAACGCGTCTGGAGGCAACGCTGCCCGCGTGGTTGAAGCCGTGGATGTAGCAATGGCAAAAATCCCTCAGGTTACGGGCGATGGCGGCCAGACCTATATGGACCAGCAAACCGGCAAGGTGTTGGCCGAAGCCGAGAAAATTGCCAAAAAGGCGGGCGATAGTTTCGTTCCTGTCGAGCGCATTTTGATGGCGCTGGTGATGGTGAAATCCAAAGCCAAAGAAGCGCTGGAGGCGGGTGATGTTTCGGCCCAAAAGCTGAACGAGGCGATCAACGACATTCGCAAGGGTCGCACGGCGGATACGGCCAGCGCTGAAGAGGGCTATGATGCGTTGAAAAAGTATGCGCATGACCTGACAGAGGCCGCTGCCGAGGGCAAGATTGACCCGATCATCGGGCGGGATGAAGAGATCCGGCGCACGATGCAGGTTTTAAGTCGTCGCACCAAGAACAACCCAGTTTTGATTGGTGAGCCGGGCGTGGGTAAAACCGCGATTGCCGAAGGGTTAGCGTTACGGATCATCAATGGTGATGTGCCCGAAAGCCTGCTGAACAAGAAGCTGCTGTCACTGGATATGGGGGCGCTGATTGCTGGCGCGAAATATCGTGGTGAGTTCGAGGAACGGCTAAAGGCGGTTCTGAACGAGGTCACCGAGGCCGCGGGCGAGATTATCTTGTTTATCGACGAAATGCACACGCTGGTCGGGGCGGGCGCAGGCGATGGCGCGATGGATGCGTCGAACCTGTTAAAGCCTGCTTTGGCGCGGGGTGAATTGCACTGCGTTGGCGCGACCACGCTGGATGAATATCGCAAGCATGTTGAAAAAGACGCGGCACTGGCGCGGCGATTCCAGCCTGTGCTGATTGAAGAGCCAACGGTTGAAGACACCATTTCGATCCTGCGCGGCATCAAAGAGAAATACGAGCTGCACCACGGGGTGCGGATTTCGGACAACGCCTTGGTGGCGGCGGCGACGCTTTCACATCGCTATATCACCGACAGGTTTTTGCCGGATAAGGCGATTGATTTGATGGACGAAGCCGCCAGCCGTTTGCGCATGGAAGTGGACAGCAAGCCCGAAGAACTGGACGCGCTGGACCGCGAGATTATGCAAAAGCAAATCGAAGCCGAAGCGCTGAAGAAAGAAGATGATGCGGCCAGTAAGGACCGTCTGGAAACGCTGGAAAAAGAGCTGGGCGATTTGATGGAGCGGTCCGCTGAAATGACGGCCCAGTGGCAAGCCGAGCGGGATAAGCTGGCTGGTGCGCGTGACATCAAGGAAGCGCTGGAAACGGCACGGGCTGAGTTGGAGATTGCCAAACGCGAGGGTAATTTGGCGCGGGCGGGCGAGCTGTCATATTCGATCATCCCGAGCCTTGAGGCGCAATTGGAAACGGCCGAAACCCGCGATAGCGATGTGATGGTCGAAGAGGCGGTGCGGCCCGAGCAGATCGCGCAGGTGGTCGAGCGCTGGACCGGCATTCCGACATCCAAAATGCTGGAAGGCGAGCGCGACAAGCTGCTGAAAATGGAAGACGAGATTGGCAAGCGGGTGATTGGCCAGCGTGAGGCGGTTGTTTCCGTGGCCAATGCGGTGCGCCGTGCGCGGGCGGGGTTGAATGACCCTGATCGGCCGCTTGGCTCGTTCCTGTTTCTGGGGCCGACTGGTGTGGGTAAAACCGAGCTGACCAAGGCCGTGGCGGAATATCTGTTTGATGACGAACACGCGATGGTGCGCATTGATATGTCCGAGTTCATGGAGAAGCATTCGGTCTCCCGCCTGATTGGCGCGCCTCCGGGCTATGTCGGCTATGACGAGGGTGGTGTTCTGACCGAAGCGGTGCGGCGCAAGCCCTATCAGGTGATCCTGTTTGACGAGGTCGAAAAGGCGCATCCGGATGTGTTTAACGTGCTGTTGCAGGTGTTGGACGACGGGGTGCTGACCGATGGTCAGGGGCGCACTGTCGATTTCAAACAGACGCTAATTATCCTGACGTCAAATTTGGGATCACAAGCGCTGTCGCAGCTTGCCGAAGATGCGGATGTGGGTGAGGCCAAGGAGCAGGTGATGGGGGCGGTGCGCGACCATTTCCGCCCCGAATTCCTGAACCGCCTGGACGAGATCGTGATCTTTGACCGGCTTGCCCGCGATGATATGACGGGGATCGTCGATATCCAGCTTGGGTTGCTTGGTAAGCGTCTGGCCTTGCGTAAAATCACGCTGGACGTGGACGCGGCGGCGCGGCAATGGTTGGGCGACAAGGGCTATGACCCTGTCTATGGCGCGCGGCCTTTGAAACGGGTGATCCAGCGGTATTTGCAGGATCCGCTGGCCGAGATGCTGCTGGGCGGCGAGGTCATGGATGGTGCGACTGTTAAGGTGGGGGCTGATGCGGACGGGTTGGTGATCGGGTCCGAAACGGTGCATTGAGATTAAGAGAAACGCCCTGCGGGAACGTGGGGCGTTTTTGTTGGAATTATATATACGCCACTCATGATGTGCTGCTACTAAAAGTTGTGGAGTTGCTGGTGATTTTCACCTAAATATTGGATGTAAAATAAACCAAACTGATTGTAGGTGAAAATGTCTCGTTGGGAAGAAGAATTTGAAAGCAACCCGCTGCACGTTACTCTTGAAGGTATTAGGGAGTTTCTTGATGCAAAATTAGATGGCCCCAACAGTGATGTGGCGCTTGAAAAACGCAGGTTGGGAAAAGTTCTAGATTTGCTGGATATCGCGCTGGAACAGATTGATAAAGAAATTGCTCCAATCGCATTGCTAAATCAAATTAATGGGCATTTGCGCCATCAGAGTTTTTGGAACCAACTAGCTGCATACAATGATAACCCAGATGCAGAATATTTGCAGGCCGCTAACGATCACATCAACA
>NZ_JBSMEZ010000135.1:0-8751 GCF_056498605.1 Profundibacter sp. | reverse complement strand
GGTTGCAACTGGACGGGCTGGCGGGTGCCTTACAAAACAATGACGTGCGCGCCGCCCTTTTGGCGATGCCATCGGCCCCTGTAACATTGGCGGTTTATGAATGGAGCGGACCCGCCGATCAGCACCTGATCATCGGCTGGACCATGATCGACAGCCAGCAAACTCTGGATGCTTTCACCACCCGCCTGCTTGCCAGCAATCGCATCGCCACCGACCCGTCCACCGCCATTGGCAGCAGCATGATCTATGGCGCGGCCCTGTTGGCTCAAAAATCCGGTTGCTGGACCCGCACGCTGGATTTATCAGGCGATGGCCCCTCCAATTCCGGCCCCCGCCCGCGTGATGTGGTTGATAATATGCAAATGGGCCAGATCACCATCAATGCGCTGGTGATCGGCGTTGATAATACACGCGCCGAAAGTGACCAGAATTCCCAGATCGAACTGCTGACACAGTATTTCGAATCCGAGGTCATCCACGGCGCGGGCGCCTTTACTGAGCAGGCCATCGGGTTTGACCGGTTTCAAACCACAATGGTGCGTAAACTGTTGCGCGAATTGCAGGGGCTAACCGTCAGTCAGTTGGGCCCCGCACAGTAACCACCAGTCTTTGCCGCCACTCAATAGATATAGCGGATCTGGTCGGACCAATACCGTTCCATCCGGCGCAACGACGTGTTGATTTCTTCAATCCCGTCATTGCCCAACACGCCCTTGGCCTCAAGCCCGTCCGCATGGCGCGCAAACAGTTCTGCCACCACATCGCGAATATGCCGGCCCTTTTCCGTCAACCGCACTCGAACCGAGCGGCGATCAATCTCGCATCGCTGATGGTGCATAAACTCCATCTCGACCAGTTTTTTCAGGTTATAGGACACGTTAGACCCCTGATAATAACCGCGCGATTTCAATTCGCCCGCCGTCACCTCGTTGTCGCCAATGTTGAACAACAACAGGGCTTGCACCGCGTTAATCTCCAACACGCCGACCCGCTCGAATTCGTCCTTGATCACGTCCAGCAACAGACGGTGCAACCGCTCCACCATTGCCAATGTTTCCAGATAGCCCGCGATAAAACCCTGTTGCGACTGGGTCACCACGTTTGAATGTACACTCATTATTTCTCTCCGCCGATAACTGCTCAGCGGTGACAATGCAGATAAATCACAAACATTCGGTTAAACTGTGAAAATTATGACTTAAAGGCGAATTTTGAAATCTCCGTCAGCAGGTCCAGATAGGTATCCGGCGTCGGCACCTGCCCCGTAACCCATTGATATAAATCATGGTCATTCTCGTTCAGCATCGCGTCATACAAAACGATCTGCGCCTCATTCAGCGCCACCAATTCCGTATCACTATAGGGGCCAAGCACCATATCCATTTCCTTGGTGCCGCGCCGCCATGACCGCATTTTCAGACGTTTCAGGCGATCCTGATTGCTTTCCGACATTACAAATGACTCGGAATTGCGGTGCGTAAGCGTTTCTCAAGGCGCCCCATCTGGTCTATATTTTCCTTCATCCGGCTGCGCAACTGGCGCATCTCTGACAGTAATTCCATAACATCCGCTGGCAACATTGCATCATTATGCGGCTCGGCTACCCCCTCGCCATCCCCCGTCAACAGCCACACCAGTGAAATGTTCAAAATGCCGGCCAGCATTTGCAGCTTGTTGGCCCGCGGCTCGGATAAATCATCTTCCCACCCTTGCACGGTTTTCAGTTTCACTCCCAGACGCTTGGCCAGCTCTTTCTGGCTCCATCCCATCGCCTCGCGTGCGCCGACCACGCGATCGCCGAATGTCGCCTGATCCTCTGAATACCAGTCTGTTTCGGTGTCTTCGGTATGGTCGTCTACCACTGGGTCATTCATTTCATTCTCGCTTTTTGCCAAACCGCTTGATCAGGTTTCTTGCGCACCCTAAGACATCAGGCAACTACATTAAACCGGAGTCTGCCATGTCTTTCCTGTCTGAAACGCTCGCCCGTGTAAAACCATCTCCCACCATTGCCGTTTCAACCATGGCAGCCGAGTTGAAGGCGGCTGGCAGGGACGTGATCGGCCTTGGTGCAGGCGAACCTGATTTCGACACACCAGACAACATCAAACAGGCCGGCAAGCGGGCGATTGACCAGGGAAAAACCAAATACACCGCCCCCGACGGCATCCCCGAATTGAAACAGGCAATTTGCACCAAACTAAAACGCGACAATGGACTGGATTATGTGCCCGCGCAGGTCTCTGTCGGCACTGGCGGCAAGCAAACGCTCTATAACGCGCTGGTCGCCACCCTGAACGAGGGCGACGAGGTGCTGATCCCCGCACCCTATTGGGTCAGCTACCCCGATATGGTGCTGCTGGCGGGTGGCACACCCGTAACAATCGAGGCAACCCTTGAGGCTGATTTCAAAATCACACCGGCCCAACTAGAGGCCGCGATCACGCCCAAAACCAAATGGCTGATCTTCAACTCGCCCTCCAACCCGACGGGCGCTGGCTATACCCGTGACGAACTAAAGGGGCTGACGGACGTTTTGATGCGCCACCCACACGTCTGGGTGATGACCGATGATATGTATGAACATCTGGTATTTGACAATTTTGAATTCACCACCCCTGCCCAAGTTGAACCCGGCCTGTACGACCGCACCCTGACTTGTAACGGTGTATCCAAAGCATACGCAATGACCGGCTGGCGCATTGGCTATGCGGCGGGGCCGGAAACGTTGATCGCGGCGATGCGCAAGGTGCAGTCGCAATCCACCTCCAACCCGTGCACCATATCCCAATGGGCCGCGGTCGAGGCGCTGAACGGCACACAGGATTTCATCGCCACCAATAACGAAATTTTCAAACGCCGCCGCGATATGGTGGTTGCAGCATTAAACAAGGCCAAGGGCATCACTTGCCCCACCCCCGATGGCGCATTCTACGTCTACCCGTCCATCGCGGGCTGCATCGGGAAAACATCAGCGGGCGGCGTGAAAATCACCACTGACGAGGTGTTCGCAACCGCGCTGCTGGAAGAAACCGGCGTTGCGGTAGTGTTCGGGGCGGCCTTCGGGCTTTCGCCAAACTTCAGAGTAAGCTACGCTACGTCAGATGAGGCCCTGCAAGAGGCCTGCAACCGTATCCAGACCTTTTGTGCGGGTCTACACTAACAGGGGCATTCATGGCCGCAGAGCTACCAGACTATTATTTCCGCGTCCGCGAGAACGGGGCCGTTGTGTTTCGGGTTGATACCGAGAACCGGCAGCGACGCATTGATATGGACCAGATCGCCGTGATCAACATCAAAAACGGTGAATATAAACCGCACGGCGACCGCATCCTGTCGGAAGATGACAAAACCGCAATCGAGGACTGGATGCAGGCCCGCATGGAGCTGCTCGCGGCGCGTGACATTGATGATATCCACCGCGCTGTGGACTACCTGAACATCACGACCCAGTGGGTGCAATCCAAAGCGGATGACGAACAGCTCGAAGACATCACCGACGCGTTGCTATTGGCGATGCACGACCTGCGCACGGTTCTGGTGCGCAAAAAGGCCGACCGGATGATGCGCGGCAATGATGACTAGGACACCTGTGCGATGAAAACTGCCCAACAGCTGATTGACGAGGCCAACGCGCGGGTTGAACGCATCACCCCGACCAAGGCCAACGAGATACGCGGTCAGGACGGCGTGCTGTTCGTCGATCTGCGCGACATCCGCGAACTCTGGCGCAGCGGCACCATCCCCGGTGCCATGTCCGCCCCACGCGGCATGCTGGAATTTTGGATCGACCCCGATTGTCAGTATTATCGCAAGGATTTCGACGGGGTGACAAAGATCGTGCTGTTCTGCGCCTCGGCTTGGCGTTCCGCCCTTGCCGCGCGTGATTTACAGGATATGGGCGTGGAAAACGTCTGCCACCTTGAAGGCGGCTACAGCGCGTGGGTGGAACAGGGACTAGACACCACTCCGGTCAAAAATCCCTATCTGGAAAAATCCAGCTAACCCTCATTTTCGTTCCATAAATATCCGCGCCGCAGGCATAAATTCTCTTCGGCGCAACACCCGACTATATCCGAACGCCCGACGTCCAGAACCGATACATCATCAACACACCAGCCACCCCCAGCCCGACAACCAGCCCCATCCAGACCCCGACCGCGCCATACCCGTAGGTGAACCCCAGCAGATAACCGGCAGACAGACCCAGCGGCCAATAGGCCACCGCAGCAATGATCATCGGCACCTTGGTGTCATGCACCCCGCGCAACAGGCCCAGCGCCATCACTTGTGCACTGTCAGCGAACTGGAACAACGCCGCCACCGCCAACAGGCTGACACCGATCCCGATGATCAACCCGCGCTCTGGATCGTCCGGCGCAAGGAACGCGCCGACCAATGGCGCGGGGACAGTCAGGAACGTAATCACCACGAACACCGACACCACAGCCGACATCGCCAAAACCACCTGCGCCCCGCGCTTTACCCCCAGCGCATCGCGCTTGCCATAGGCCTGCCCCGCCCGAATTGTCGCCACATTGGAAAACCCGACCTGCACCATGAATGTAATCGCCGTCAGTTGCAGCGCAATCCCATGCGCCGCCAGTTCCGCCGTGCCGATCCAGCCGACCATTACGGCGGACGCGGTGAACAACCCACTCTCGGCCAGATTGGTCATGCCAATCGGCCAACCCATCTGGAACACCGCGCCAAACGCCTCGCGGTCAATCCTCCAGAACCGCTGGAACATCGCGTGTTCGGGCATCTTGCGAACGATATAGATCGCCAAGGCAATGAACGACAGGCTCTGCATCAACAGGGACGAGATCGCGGCGCCTTTCACCCCCAACTCGGGCGCACCAAAATTCCCGAAAATCAGCGCGTAATTCACCAGCGCATTCAGCACCACGGCGGACAATGTAATCCACAGCACAATGCCGGCCCTCTCTAACGCTGCCAGATAGTTTTTCAGCACCATCACCATCAGGGCCGGCAATGTGCCCAGACAGGTGATGCGCAAATATTCTTGCGCGATTTGCGATATTTCAACGTCCTGTCCCATCAGGACCAGCAATGGGCCGGACCACCACATCAACGGCAGCACCACCACACCGTAAATCAGTGAAATCCACATGCCCATGCGGGTGACACGGCGCACCTGTGTGCCCTCACCGCTCGCTTCGGCACTGGCCACCATCGGTGCAACTGCGAAGGCAAATCCAGACCCCATGATGAACAGCAAAAACCAGAACGAGCCAGCAATGGTCACCGCCGCCAGCGCCTTGATATCATACCAGCCCAGCATCAGCGTATCAGTCATATGAATAGCAAACTGCGCCAGATGGCTGCCGATCAACGGAAGGCCAAGCAGTAGCGTGGCGCGAGCATGCGCGCGGTATGTCATATCTGTCGCCATGCCCTAGGCTTAGGGTGGAAAAATAGCTTTGGCAAGCGGCTGGATATCAGGTGGGACAAATCGCAGAGACAGACAATATCTTGCACCATACAAACCACCAAAGACAAAGGCTGCTTGACCCCGCGAACGACCTTAGGCTTCGGCGGTGGATTCGATTTCGAACAGCAAGCTCGGGATTGCGAGTCGGGTCACGCCAAGCAATGTCATCGGTGGGGCACATTGGATCGGTCCAAAACGCATTCCGAGTAGATCAAAGTTCTTCAGCGCCTCATCCACATCGGTTGTAAAGACACCAAGCCGGATGATGTTGCTCAAGTTCATATCCGCGCCAGCCAACACCGCCTCTAGATTATCCAGTGCCAGGCTGATCTGGCCGCGCATGTCACCGAGATGCTGGGGGTTGCCCGCGCCATCGACAGCGGTTTGGCCGGCGCAGATCAACTGGCGCGATGTGTCCGTGATGATCTCGGCCTGATTGTAGCCAAGCTTCAGGGACCAGTCCCAAGGGTTTACAGGTGTACGTTTCATTATCAAAGTCTCCTTGTTGAATTCTATGCTCACAACTTAGAATAAATTGGTGACAAATTATGTCACCGAAAGTACTAAGGTGAAGAAATGAATATTCGCCTCCGCCATGACGCCATCGTGCGCACCCTTCGCCGCAACGGAACGTCGACGATTGATGATCTGGCCGGGGAAGTCGGGGCATCGCGGCGGACGGTCCTGCGCGATATTTGCGCGCTGCGCGATCAGGGCTTTGTAATCCATTCCGAAAGCGGGCGCGGGGGTGGTGTGCAACTTGACCCACAATCGGTTCAGACCACCGCGCGATTATCCGTGGCCGAGGTATTCGCACTTCTCATCAGCGTGGCAGCCATGCGAGCGGCTCAGAGCTTGCCATTTTCTGATCTCGCAGATGCCGGGCTTGCCAAGATCGAGAAGGCCCTTCCGGCAGACAAAGTGCACGATCTGCGCCGGTTCCTAGACTGTCTGCATATTGGTCAACTGTCACCGCGACAGGACATATCGGATATAGGGCCAATTGATCCCGCACTGCTTCCTGCCTTCGAGACGGCATTTCTACAGCGGCTCTGCTTACGGTTCCAATACCGCGACGCAAAAGGAGTCGAAACGTGCCGTGAGGTCGAACCTCAAGCCATGTTAGTCCTGTCGCCATTGTGGTATTTGGTGGCTTGGGATCCTGCTCGCGAAGATTTCCGGCATTTTCGCATGGATCGGATCAGTAAACCGGAACTCATCAATGGCGCACCGTTCCGACGACGCTATGTGCCATTTGAGGATGATGTCTGCCCCTTTAACGATCAACATCTCTGACCTTGCCCAAAGCCCACATCTACCCTCGACCAAACCCACACTCTATGCTGGCTTCCTAGCCACCAGATCAATCAGCGCCGAGGTGCCGGAATGCCCCTCGCCCTCATCCACATGCCGCGTGTAGCTGCGCAATTCCAACACCTCGAAATCACCAAATGCCTGCGCCAGCATATCGTCCGTATACATGTTTTCGACATGGGGCGGACCACCTGTGCCCAGTTCAATCTGCTCCGGCGTATAACCGTGCAGCATCAACACCCCGCCCGGCTTTAGCGTGCGCTTCATGCCTGCGAATATCTCGTCACGCTGCACAGGTCCGACAAACTGGATGAACACCGCCATCACCAGATCATACTGTGCCTCGGCCCACTCCCAATGGGCAATGTCTGCCTCGTTAAACTCGACCTTAACATCCCGCGCCATCGCCAGCGCACGCGCCTTTTCAATCGCAATGTAGGAGCCATCCATCGCCACCACATCCAGACCCTTACCGGCCATATAAACCGAATTGCGCCCCTCGCCATCGGCCACCGCCAATACCTTGGTGCCCGCTGTCAGATAAGCCTGATGCTCAACCAAAAACTGCGCAGGCTCGGTGCCAAACAAATAGCCCGCCTTTGAATACCGTTCATTCCACATCTCAGCGCATCCAATCCAATTAATCTCATGTATTCACTCGGCAGCCCGAGGCCGCGTTAACAGTCGTTAATGCGTTCGGGTCTTCGAGTGGATCCAGATAGATTGGATTTGCCAAAAAATACCCCGCGCTTTCCCCCATTAAATAGGCAAGGCGCGGGGTAATACCAGAGGTATCACCTCAAAACTTGGTTACCTTTTGCGCTGGTCCGGATGCAGCGACGCGCCAAGGATATGGTTTGAGCCATGCACCACATGGCTGGCGCGGCCCACAATCAGCGGATCAGGCTGGCCCACAATGTCATAATCCTTGTCGGGGTATTCAATGGTCGACAGGAAATGCTTCATCGTGTTGATCCGCGCCCGCTTCTTGTCGTTGGATTTAATGATCGTCCACGGCGCATCCGCCGTATCGGTGTAAAAGAACATCGCCTCTTTGGCCTCGGTATAATCATCCCATTTCGAAAGCGACGCCAGATCGACCGGCGACAGCTTCCAGCGCTTCAACGGATCATCCTTGCGGCTGTCAAAGCGACGCTTTTGTTCCTCGCGTGTGACTGAAAACCAGTATTTGTACATCCGGATACCGGACCGCACCATCATCCGCTCCATATCCGGCGTTTGGCGCATGAATTCCAGATATTCGGAAGGCGAACAAAACCCCATCACCCGCTCAACGCCAGCCCGATTATACCACGACCGGTCATAGAAAACCATTTCGCCATTGGTCGGCAGATGCCGGATATAGCGCTGGTAATACCACTGGCCGCGCTCCTCGTCGGTGGGTTTGTTCAACGCCACGACACGGGCTTCACGCGGGTTCAAATGCTCCATGAACCGCTTGATCGTGCCGCCCTTACCGGCCGCGTCACGACCCTCGAACAGCATGACGAATTTCTGGCCCGTCTCGCTCACCCATTTCTGCACCTTCAGCAGCTCGGCCTGTAATTGGGCCTTTGTTGCCTCGTATTCCTTTTTAGCCATCTTCACATCATATGGGTATTCGCCGGTTTCAAAGGCTTGGCGGATTTTGTCCGGCGTCACATTGGGGAATGAGGACGGGGTATTTGCCGTCACTTTGGCGGTTTCCATCGATGGTTTTGGGGCTGCATTTGCCGGTTTGGCGGCTGCATTGGATTTGGGTTGTGCGGGTGTTGTCATTGCGCGTCTCCTGTCATGTCTGGTGTGGCGCAATTATAACCCAAAACCACAATGGGCGCATTGACTTGGGTCAATAGGTTTCACCATGGATTTCAGGGGGTTTCACATAACCGGACAGTCATTTGGTACCCGCGGCCGGGATCGAACCGGCACGGCCTTCCGGCCCAGAGATTTTAAGTTTTAGCATAAGGCATCTTATGCGC
>NZ_JBSMEZ010000134.1:0-16051 GCF_056498605.1 Profundibacter sp. | reverse complement strand
TCTAGGGGCTATTCAGAATACCATTGTTTTAGTTTATATATCTTTTTCACGATAAATCTCAGCTTTGTCTAAGATCATCCAATACTGTCGCCCACCAATCTGCAAGCCTTACCCGCTCTTCCCAATGTTCCCCCCGCGCATAGGCTCGCCGCACCTCGTTTTTCTCGACATGCGCCAGTGCCCGTTCAATCGCGTCGGGGTGCCACAGGCCGCTTTCATTGGCCAATGTTGAAAAGCTTGCCCTGAACCCGTGCGCGGTCATTTCATCGCCAGAATACCCCATCCGACGCAGGGCGGCGTTTAATGTGTTCTCGCTCATAGGCCGCTGCCATGATCGCAATGACGGGAACAACAGCTCCCCCTCGCCCGTTAGAGGCCGCAATTCACTCAGCAAAACCAAAGCAGACGCAGGCAAAGGCACATTATGTGGTTTGCGCATCTTCATCTTTTCCGCAGGGATCGACCAAACCGCCGCTTCAATATCAAATTCATCCCATCGCGCATGACGTAATTCGCCGGGGCGTTGTGCAAGGATCGCCAGCAGGTTCAAGGCTATGCGGGTGGTTGTTTGCCCGTCAAAACTGTCAATTGCCACCAACAACCCGCCCAGCGCCTTGGGGTCCGTGATTGCGGCGCGGTGTGTTACCGTTGGGCGGATCAAGGCATCCCGCAAAGCATATGTCGGGTCGGTTTCCGCAATTCCACTGGCCACTGCATAGCGAAAGATCGACCCAATCCGCGCCCGCAACCTATGCGCTGTTTCGTAATTGCCTTTTGCCTCGACCTTGCGCAAGCACCGTAATATTATCGGGGCCGAAATCTCTGAAATCGGTTTGCGCCCGAAATCCTTATTGGCAAGTTTCAGGTGGTATTCTGTTTTGGATAGAGTGGCCGGTGATTTTCCTTCCTTACGCTGTTTATCAAGAAACGCCGCCCCGACCTTTTCAAACGTATAGCCACGACTTTCACGCCTGATCCGCTTTTCTTCTTGCTTGGTCTCGCTTGGGTCGCCCCCCGCTGCAAGTTCCGCCCTAGCCGTGTCACGGGCCTGTCGCGCCTGCAAAAGGCTGATCGCGGGATAATCCCCAATCACCAGAAGCTTTTCCTTACCATCAATGCGGTATTTGAAACGCCATGACTTTGCACCGCTCACTTTCACAAGAATAAACAGCCCGTCGAAATCACCCACCTTATAGGATTTTTCTTTGGTTTTCAGGTTTCGAAGCTTTGCATCATTTAATGGCATCTGGGGGTACGCTCATTTCCAAGAATCCAGCGCACCCCCAAATATACCCCCAATCTGGGGGTACGTTAGCGGATCAAGAAAAACGCCACTGGACAAACAATCTCAATAAACCCCTTATATACAAGGCTAAACCGGATGTCACTGGACTTTAAAATATGCTGAAATGGTGCCCCCACACGGACTCGAACCGCGGACCTATTGATTACAAATCAATTGCTCTACCAGCTGAGCTATAGGGGCACTTGGGGTGATTTACGCGGAAGGTGGGCGCCGTGCAAGCCCTGAAAACAATCATTTCACCATACCTTTGCCCGCGGGCCTATCTGTTGCTTCTGGCCAACAGTAATACCGCCAACATCCCGACACCAATCACCAGCAATGCAGCGGGCGAGGCTTCGCCGATGTTTTCTAGTGACGCCTGCTCATACACAAGCGTCGACAATGTGTTGTAGTTGAACGGGCGCAGCAGCAACGTGGCTGGCAACTCCTTGACGCAGTCAACGAACACCAACAACAGCGCCGTTAACAGCGAGCCGCGGATCAAGGGGGCATAGACCGTGCGCAGCGTGCCGCCCGCCGTGCGCCCCAAGGATCGCGCCGCCATTGGCAGGCTGGGCGATATCCGCCCCATCGCGCCGTCCGCAGCCCCCTGCGCAATGGCAAAGAACCGCACGCCATAGGCAAACACGATGGCAAAACCCGAGCCCGTCATCACCAGCCCAATCTCCGCCCCCGTCAGCCATTCCACAAAGTCTGCCAGCGCGTGGTCCGCCGCGGCCATCGGGATCAGTATGCCGACCGCCAGCACTGCCCCCGGAGCGGCATAGCCGATAGTGGTCAGCGGCAGGATCAGACGCGGAATGCGCCGCGTGGTCAGGCGCACGCCGTAAACCAGAAACACCGCGCCAAGCACTGTAATAACAGCCGCACCACCGCCGACCGTGACCGAATTCCATAATGCGCGACCCAAATTCGGGTTGGTCCAGTATTGGGTGTTGCGCAACGCGTGGCTCATCATCACAGCCGTCGGCAGCACAAAGCCGCCCAAAACCGGCACCGCACAAAACAGCATTGCCATCCAGCTGCGCATTCCACGCAAGGTAATCCGTTCAACCGGCTGGGTGCGCCGCGCGCCTTCATGGAACCGCTGATTACGACGGCTGGTTCTCTCCAACCCTACCAGCAGCAACACCAACAACAGAACGATGCCCGCAATCTGGGCAGCCCCACCTGCGTTGTTGGCCTCCAGCCAGACCGTGAAGATGCCCGTCGTCAGGGTTTGCACCGCGAAAAATTCGACCGTGCCAAAATCGCTGACTGTTTCCATCATCACTATCGCTACCCCGGCAGCAATCGCCGGACGCACCAGTGGCAGGCCAACCCGCCAGAACCGTTTCAGCGGCCCTGCCCCCAAGGCCCGCGCGACATCGTAAGTGCTGCCCGACTGTTCGCGAAACGCCGAACGGGTCAGCAAATAGATGTAGGGGTATAGCGACAGCGACATCACCAGAATAGCCGCCCCGCGCGACCGGATTTCGGGGAACCAGTAATCACGCGACGTAGCCCAGCCGAACGTGTCGCGCATTATGGTCTGCACCGGCCCCGCATATTCCAGGAAATCAACCAGCGCATAGGCCCCGACATAGGCGGGGATTGCCAATGGAAACAGCAACAGCCACTCCAGCCAGCGCACACCGGCAAAGCGATACATCGCCACCAGCCACGCCGCCCCGACGCCAATCATTGCCGACAGCACCCCGACCGACAGCATCATCACCAGCGAATTGGTCAGGTAGCGCGGCAGGGTTGTGGCCACCAGATGCGGCCAGATGTTTTCAACCGGATGAAAGGCAATCCACACCACCGACGCAATTGGCAACACCACTAAAAACGCGATCACCAAAGCCCCAAATGACCACAAATCGGGCCGGAAAGGGTGCTTGCGGGGTGTCCCGCGTAGCGCAGGTGCTTGAGTGTTTTGGTCGGTCATTCCAAGTCACCTAGCCGAAACAGGTTTATCTGTCCAGAAATCCCCGTATATTGCCCGCAGGTCATTCAAATAACGAGACAGGCAGCATGCAGGTAGTATTTCACATCGGGGCCCATTGCACAGACGAAGACCGCCTGTTGAAATCCTTGCTGAAAAATCGCGACGCCCTGCAGCAGCACGGCGTTATTGTTCCCGGCCCCAGCCGGTATCGCAGGCTAATCCGCCAAACGCTCAAATCACTGGATGGGGCAAAACCGGCAGCAGGTGCCGAAGCCACCCTGATAAGATCGATCACCGACGCTGATCACCTTGAACGCCTGATCCTGTCCGCCGAGGATTTTCTGACCTTCGCACCGTGGGCCTTTACCAACCAGACCCTGTATGGCAACGCTATGAGCCGGATCACCGGTCTGAGCAGCCTGTTTCCCAGCGCGAATGTTGAATTCCACCTTGCCGTGCGAAATCCCGCCACCTTTATCCCCGCCGTATTCGCCCGCACCAGGGACATAACCTTTGACGAATTCATGCGCGGTGTTTCACCACATAATGTAAACTGGTCCACTCTGGTCCACACCATTCGTGCCGCTGCCCCCGATGCCCCGCTGACCGTCTGGTGCAACGAGGACACCCCGATGATCTGGTCAACCTTGATGCGTAATATGACTGGCCTTGCCCCGTCGGCAACGTTTGAAGGCGAAACCGATCTGCTGGCCGAAATCATGACCGCAGACGGGATGCAGCGCTATAACAGCTATCTGCAAACGCACCCCCCAAAGACGCAAATGCAACTGGGCCGGATCATCACCGCATTTCTGGATAAATTCGCTATTGAGGACGCGTTAGAGGACGAATTGGATGTTGCGGGCTGGACCCAACAGACGGTTGACGAAATGACCAAGCGTTACGAGCAAGACCTCTATGAAATAGAACGCATCCCGGGCGTGAGTTTCATCACCCCATAAAGGGTTTGGTAATTGGCCGGCTGAATATACGTCAAATCGAATATACGATTGACTGTATATTCGATTTGATGCATATACGCTGTTATGAAACAAATCGAAATCTTTCAAATGTTGGCAGACCAGACCCGTTTGCGGGCCTTGGCGCTGATGCAGGATCAGGGCGAACTCTGCGTTTGTGAACTTGTGGCGGCGCTCGATCTGTCGCAACCGAAAATATCGCGTCACCTTGCGGCGCTGCGTGATGCTGGCCTGCTGACTTCACGGCGGGATGCCCAATGGATGTTCTATCACCTAAATCCGGCTCTGCCGGAATGGCAGCAACAGGTTGTCACCGCCGCCCTGAACGGGATCAAGGATGAGCCGGTTCTGAAACAGGACACCATGCGCCTGCATAATATGCAAAACCGCCCTAGCCGCAGCTCAGCCGCATAACCAGATAGGACACCCCGATGTTTGCAATCTTCACACGGCTCGCTGATTGGTCGGCCTACACCATTCTTGGCCTCACTCCCGGCACGCAACTTGGCGAAGCGGTGCATTTCTTTATCGAGGATGTCACCAAAATCTTCTTCCTGCTCACACTTGTCATATTTGCGATCGGGCTGTTTCGCTCGATGCTCACGCCTGAACGGGTGCGCAAGGTGGTGGCGGGCCGCTCGCGCGCCGTGTCATATCCGATGGCTGTGGGCTTGGGCGCGGTCACACCGTTTTGCTCTTGTTCTTCGGTGCCGCTGTTTATTGGCTTCCTTGAGGCTGGCATCCCGCTGGGTGTCACCATGGCATTCCTTATCGCCTCGCCAATGATCAACGAGGTCGCCGTGGTGGTGCTGGCTGCCGCTGTCGGCTGGAAGGTCGCCGTGCTTTATGTGGCCGCGGGTCTGACAGTGGGTATCGTTGGCGGGCTGTTGATCGAATTTTTCAAACTGGAAAAATGGGTCGAGGAATACGTCTGGAAAATCCGTATGGGCGAAACCGGCCTGCAACAGGGCGCAACCACCTTCAAACAGCGGGTTGATTACGCCTGGGGTCAGGTCATGGAGATCGTCGGCCGCATCTGGATCTACGTGCTGGTCGGCATCGCATTGGGTGCCGTCCTGCACGGGTTTGTGCCGCAGGAATTCTTCCTGAAATACGCCTCGGCCGATAATCTACTGGCGGTTCCCGCTGCGGTCATGGTCGGTATCCCGTTATACTCCAACGCCACCGGCGTAATCCCGATTGTCGAGGCATTGATGGCCAAAGGTGTGCCAATCGGCACCGTTCTGGCCCTGATGATGTCGGTCGCCGCTATATCGCTGCCAGAAATGATCATCCTGCGCAAAGTCTTAAAACCAAAACTGATTGCCACCTTCACCGGTATCCTGTTTGTCGCCTTCATCGGCGTTGGATATCTGTTCAACGCGCTTCTCACCTAAGGAAAACCAAATGAAACATTTCAAAGTTCTCGGCTCGGGTTGCAAAAAATGCGCCACCACAGCCGACCTGATCACCGCCAAAGCCGCCGATCTGGGTGTGGCGGTCGAAATCGAAAAAGTCACCGATATGGGCGCGATCATGGGCTATGGCGTGATGTCGACTCCGGGTGTCGTGCTGAACGAGGCCGTGGTTCATTCCGGCAGCGTGCCCACAGCGCAAAATGTTGAAGACTGGATCAAATCATAAGCGGCCAAAACCGCTGCTGATAGAATTGTGATCCGGGGCGCAGGATAGATGGGTTAAATTACCGGAATGACAAAACATTTCCCCAACACTCCGTTCTGGACCGCCTATCAGGGGCGGTTTTCAGGCATCCTGAATTGGTCCGATGTCGAGTCGTTATGGACGTCACTGGCTGCATCAAACGGTGACTGGTTTGTGTTCGATACCGAACAGGCAGCGCCGTATGCCACCGCAACCGCGGTAGAATTCGCCGATACCCTCGGCAAAGCCACGGCCCTGATCAACACACGCCGTGACCGCTCGTATTGCGGCGCGATCTATGTGGACGACATCCTGTCCCCGACATTCATTAAAGTATTTGACCCCGCCGCGATGGGATCAGTTTGCAACATATCCGGCATTCCGGTGATGCCGCGTTGGATCATCAGCCGGATCAAACCGGACGATGTGCCAGCCCCGCCACCGCCTGAAAAACCCTCGCTATTCAAACGGCTAACCGGCAGCACCTAACCCATGCCCAGCGCTTCTTTATACATATCCAGCACTGCTTCTTCTTCGGCCAGATCCTGTGCATCACGTTTGCGCAGCGCAATGATCTTGCGCAGAATCTTGGTGTCATAGCCGCGCCCTTTGGCTTCCGCCATCACCTCTTTTTGCGCTTCGGCAAGGTCTTTCTTCTCGGCATCCAGTCGCTCGATACGCTCGACAAATGCGCGCAATTCATCCGCGCTGACGCGGTAGCTCATATCAGAAGATGTCTCGTTCATATCACTGGCCCTTTGCTAAACTGGACCCCTTCCCTACTGCCCAACAGCGCCTCGTGCAAGGGCTTGCTCACCCCATGTGCATCCTTTAGGCGCTAATGGAAGAATGATCAGGAGCAAACATAATGGAATATCTTATCTGGGCTGGGGCCGCTGTGTCAGCAATCGGGCTGATCGGCATATTCTATTGCATCGCCATCGCCCTGAAAGCCAAACGCGCCAACCTGCCCGAGGATGAAATGCGCGCCCGCCTGCAACGGGTCGTGTTGCTGAATATGGCCGCGTTATTGCTGTCGATGGTCGGGTTGATGATGGTGGTGGCCGGCATAATTCTGGGATAATTGCGGGTCTGCCTGGCCTATGTGTTCAACACACCAAACCCCTGCCCGTTCAATATCAACCCATCCAGCATTTCAACAGGCTGCCAAATCGTTGTGTCGTCCGTGTCAAACTCTCGCAGGTCACTGCGCAGTTGTAACAGGCCAACATTATCCGCAGCCTTCATTGGCCCGCCGCGCCAGCGCGGAAATCCGTAGCCGTAGATCATCACCACATCAATATCGGACGGGCGCAATGCGATGCCTTCGTTCAGCAACTTTGCCCCTTCGTTGACCATCGCCGACACACAGCGGCGCTGGATTTCGGTGTCACTGAAATCGCGCGGCTTGATCTGCTTGGCCCCGCGTTCATCCGCAATCAGGTCCAGAACCTCCTGATCCTTTTGACCACGCCGCGACCCATCGACATATCGGTAATACCCGCGCCCGACCTTTTGGCCAAACCAGCCCGACTCACACATTTTGTCGCCAAATCCCGCATAACGGATGGCGGGATCGCGCGCTGCCGCCTGACGTTTTCGTTGTGCCCAGGCAATGTCCAGCCCCGCCAGATCGTAAACCTGAAACGGTCCTAACCCAAAACCATAGTCGCGCATCGCACGGTCCACCTGATAGGGACTGGCCCCGTCCTCGACCATATATTCCGCCGCCAAACGGTATGCCTTTAATATCCGGTTGCCGATGAACCCATCCGTCACACCGGCCCGCACGCCGACCTTGCCCAACCGTTTGGCCAGCGCAAATCCACTGGCCACCACATCATCTGACGTTGCATCCCCAACCACTACTTCAAGCAGTTTCATAATGTTGGCCGGCGAAAAGAAATGTAGGCCGACCACGTCTGCGGGGCGCGAAATGGTGACCGCCAACGCATCAACATCCAGATAAGAAGTGTTGGTGGCCAATATCGCGCCTGGTTTCAAAGTGGCATCAAGTCGGGCAAACACGTCTTCCTTGATTGCCAAATCCTCAACCACCGCCTCAATGGCTAGGTCCACATCCCCCAGATCCGCCATATTCAACGTTCCTGCCAAACGCGCCAAACGGATGTTCATTTCATTCTCGCTGATGCGCTTTTTGGCATGCGAGCGTTCAATCATGGCCATAACCCGACCAAGACCCGCCTCAAGGCTCTCGGCATCCCGCTCTAGCATCACCACATCCAGACCAGCGTCCAGCAAAGACACCGCAATGCCCGCCCCCATGGTGCCGCCGCCGATCACACCAACGTTTGCTATTTCGCGAGCCTTGCCACCAGCCAGCTCCGGCACTTTGCCAGCCATCCGCTCGGCCATAAAAACATGGCGCAGGGCGGCGGATTGATCAGAATCCAAACAGGATTCGAACGCCGTGCGCTCAAATATCTTGCCCGCCTCAACAGGCAATAATAGTGCGGCCTCGACACAATCGATTATTTTTGCCGGTGCCAGTAGCACACTGCCCGCCACACCCTCACGGGCTTGCGCAATCGCTGTCTGGTTTGCAATCGGATCCTGCAGCCCCTCGCGCCGCTCAAACGTCCGGCGCACTTTGGCCCCTTTGGCAATCACATCCTGTGCCATCGCAAGCCCTGCTGTCAGGGTGTTTTCCGTACTAACGTCGTCAATCAGCCCGTGTTCTCTGGCAATATATGCCCCGATCGGTTTGCCCGATAACATCATGCCCAGTGCAAAATTAGCACCACACAGCCGCGGGGTGCGCTGGGTGCCACCAGCCCCCGGCAACAGGCCCAATGTGACCTCAGGCAATCCGATTTTCGTATCTGCCGCCGCAATGCGGTAATGCGATGCCAGCGCCACCTCGAACCCGCCGCCCAGAACCGTGCCATGCAGCGCCGCTATCACCGGCTTTGTGCAGGCCTCGATGCGGTCACAAACCTCGGGCAATGACGGGGTAAGCGGCGGCTTGCCAAATTCCTTGATGTCGGCGCCTGCCGGAAAGGTGCGCCCTTGCGCGTGGATCAAAACCGCCCGCACTGCGCCATCGGCCTCGGCCCGCGCCAGCGCATCCACCATTCCGGCCCGTACAGCGTGCCCCAAGGCATTCACCGGCGGGTTATTTATGGTGACAACGGCAACACCGTCCTGCACTAGATATTTAATAATGTCGCCCATTTTCAAATTCATCCAACCCATTACTGCCGCCCCAAAAGGGGCTGGCACCACGTTACACTCACCGCAAATATCAGTGTTAGAATGGACGCAAGTTAACCTTAAGGTAAAGGGGAGATATTAGGCGTCATAATTTAGGGTAAATGATGTTCACCGGATCATGCTCCAGCGCATCTTCCAGCGCCTGAATATCCTCGGGCACCGGCAGGCCAAGCGTTTTGAATTCGGATATTTTCTCGCGCAGCTGTTCTTGCAGGATATGGGTATCATCCGGCCGCTTGGCGATTTCATCCATCAACATGGTGAGTGCTATTTTCAACTGTTCAAAAGCCATCTGGTCACCTCCTGATAATAAGTTCTAATGTCAGTCATGCTTGGCCGCACAAACGCGGCAAAACGGCGTGTAGGGCAGAACATCCAGCCGTTCCGCTGCAATGCTATCCCCGCAATCAACACAAACACCATATTCGCCCGCATCCATCCGGACAAGGGCCGCTTTGATCATGCGTATCTCGGCTTGGGCGGACAGGCCCATGCCTTCCAGCACTTCGTCTTCTTCCCGCTCGGTTGCCAATTCTTCCCAGTCTTTTGAATTATGCGAATCCAGCTCATCGTCAATTTGTTGCAACCGCGCATCCAACTCTTGCATGCGGGATTCAAGAACCGTGCGCCGTTTTGAAATATCGTCCATTCCTGTTCTCCTTGTGGTTGGACGTATGTTGTCGCAAACCGATACAAATCACCTTGATACAGGTCAAAATACAAAATTTGCCTCACGTTTGGGCGGATCGGACGCATTCTCAGCCAATCTCGATATCCATCGGCATGGCCGCCATAGGTATGTCATCCACATCCCCGATCGGGGTGGTTTCCATCGGCATCATCGGCATATCCGTGTCCGGCATTGCCATTTCACCGCCTTGGGCACCTGTCGGGTCCATCGGTGTCATCGGGATATCAACCATAGGCATTGGTGCCTCCCCCATCGGGATATCCGGTTCTGGCGGCATATCCATAGCTGGCGGCGTGCCCAAAGCCCCGCCCGTTGGTGTTATATCGACAATCTGGCTGGTCGCTGATTTCGCCGCGACGGCCAGGCCATCCGAAAGGCGCAAGGCCCGAAATCCGTTTTGTTGCCCCAACCGCGCAGCACCGACAACGCGTCCGTCATTGCCTTCCATTGCCACCTCGGAAATGGCCGATTTGGGCACGGTCACTATATCACCGGGTTGAAACGCCCGCACAGTTGCCAAAGAAACCTGCGTGCGATGCAGCACTGCCTGAATATCGGCATGGCTGGAACAAACCGCTTTTTCCATCGCTTGCGTCCAGCCTTTTTCGCCCCCCGATGCCTGTTGCCCTACGCCAGCCCCATCCGCCGGAAACATGATCAGCAATGTGCCCTGCTTTGCCCCGTCCGCCAGATCCAGCGGCAAATGGAACATCCGGTAATCCACATCCTCTAGCGCCAGCCCCAACAAACGCACACTCTCGATCCGCTTCTCGAACCTGAAACCGGTTGCCCAATCAGCAGACGTGCTGGCCGCCAAATGCCCCTCGAATTCTTGTAATACGCGGTTCAAAATCGCCTCACACATGGCGCTGTCTGTGTTGGTTGGTCGCCTGTGCGCCGCCTCGGACGGCATCACATGGCCCAGTGTTTGGACCTCGATCACCGCCGCGAGCGCCTGTGTATCGAAAACCGCAACCCCCTTGGTGCCATGCGGCCCCTCTAGCATCAGCAACAGCGCATCCTTATCCAGCACATCCAGCAATTTCGCCTGATTTAACCTGTCTTCCTTGATGGATTGCACCCGCACAGCCAACCCCAGCACAACCTGCGCCGCCTTGGACAGCGCCAGCCGGAACGCCTTGGCAGGGGTCATGCCCACACCATCACTGGGCGCACGCCCCGATCCAGCCTTGCGCCGAAGGACCGAAAGTTCTGTCTGATCGTTCATATTTTCCGTCACTATCCGGCCTATTACCCCGCCAGATTGTAGCGATAATATGGTTTAGGAATGGTTGACGCCAACGTTTGTGCGCCGCTCATTTGGCAAAGACACCCGAAACGCGGCCCCACCCTGCCCTGGCAGATAATCCACACGACCCCCCAGATTATTCATAACCTCACGGCTGATCGCCAATCCTAGCCCGGCCCCGCCCGCCGCACGGTGATCGCCAAGCCGCGAGAATTTCTCAAAGATCAACGGCTGGCTTTTGGCAGGAATCCCCGCGCCATTGTCAATAAAATCCACCTCGACCACACCCGCCGTCGCCCGCACTTTGATCCGTAATTCCGGTGCGTCTGCGGCGCAGTATTTACAGGCGTTCGCAATCAGGTTGATAAACACCTGCGACAGACGGTCAGGGTCGGTTATAACCGTCACATGTTCACCGGTCGGCATGCGCTTAAGTTCCATCTGCTCGCCCGTCCCAGCACTCACCACTGATCGCTCGATCACATCGTATAAATCGACCTTCTGCATGTTCAATTCGACCTGCCCGTTCTCCAGCACACTCAGATCCAGCAGATCATCCAGCAGCCGCGTCAAACGAATAGTCTCGTCGTGGATGATCATCGCGTATTTCTTGCGCTCCTTACCCGTCATCCCGCCATCGCGCAGGATTTCCGAAAACGCGCGGATTGAGGTCATCGGCGTGCGCAATTCGTGGCTGATCTGGCTCAAAAACGCATCCTTTTGCACCGACAAATCGGTCAGTTTCTCGTTCACTTCGCGCAATTGACGCGCGGTGCGGCCCAGCTCGGCCGATTTCTCCTCAAGCTGACTGGAATATTCCATCATCTGCGCCGTTTCATCCGCCACCGCCATCAGATCATCGACCGACACGCTGGACCCGCCGACAATCTGGCCGATCATCGCATGTCCCGTCGCCGCCCCCACGGAGCCCGACAGTTCGCGCTCTAATCGTTGCAAAAATTCCGGTGATGTGTCCGGCAAAAAACCCGCCTTTCCCTGCCGTTCTGCTGCGCGCGCAAACAACCCCTGCGCCTGCTCCGGCCCTAGTATCCGTTGCGCCATCACCAGCAAATCTTCGGCCTCTGCCGCCCCGCTAAACCAGCCCTGTGAATTCGGGTTGTGGTCAAACACATTGACAAATTGCGCCCCCTGCAATCGCTCTTGCGGCTTGGGGAAACTGCTTAATGACCCTATACAAAACGCAATCGTATTCAGCGCCAGACTCCAGAACAGCGCATGCACCAGCGGGTCCATTCCGCTGACCCCAAACAGGCCTTGCGGGCGCAACCATCCGATGCCGAATGGCCCATCTGCCAGCACGGACGCGGGCAGGATGAACGAGCCGCCAAAGCTGGGTAAAAACAGCGTGTAGGCCCATAATACAAAACCCGTCAGCAGGCCCGCCGCTGCCCCGACTTTGGTCGCGCCACGCCAGAAAATACCACCCAGTAACGCCGGTAAAAACTGCGCCACGCCAACGAATGAAATCAACCCGATTGCCGCCAGCGCCGCCCCGCCGCCCGACACCCGAAAATACGCATAACCCAGCGCCAGAATGACCGCGATCGAGATGCGCCGCGCCGTCAGCACCACTTGGCGCACATCGCCCGATACAGTTGCGCCCTGCTGTGCCACACTTAACCAGATCGGCATCACGATGTGGTTTGACACCATCGTCGACAGCGCAATCGCCGCGATAATCACCATCGAGGTGGCCGATGAAAACCCGCCCAGAAACGACAGGATCGCCAACCCGTCGCGCCCCTGCGACAGCGGCACGGTTAAGACGAACAAATCGGGGTTGGAGCCGGCGGGCAACAGGTCCAGCCCGACTACGGCAATCGGCACCACGAACAGGCTCATCAGAAACAAATACAGCGGGAAGGCCCAGCTGGCGGTGGCCAGATGGCGCTCGTCGACGTTTTCGACCACCATGACCTGAAACATCCTCGGCAGGGTCAAGAATGCCACCGCCGACAGGAACGTCAGGCTCACCCAGCGGCCCGGCTTCATATCCCAATCCGCGATTGGGGATGCATCAATGCGGGTCAGAATGTCACTGGCCCCATCCGCCACGCCCCAAACCACAAACACCCCGACGGCCAGCAGCGCAAACAGCTTCATCACCGCTTCGGCGGCAATGGCTGTGACGACGCCGTAGTGGCGCTCATTCGCGTCCAGATTTCGGGTGCCGAACAACACGGTGAACAACGCAAGGCCTGCCGCGACCCACAAGGCCGCCGCATTCAAATCCGACGCGCCCCACGCCCCACCTGATCTGTCTTGGGCAAACACCGCAAACGACACGGTAACCGATTGTAATTGCAACGCAATATATGGCGTGGTGCCGATCACTGCCATCAGGGTAACGATCACCCCCAGCAGGTTGGATTTGCCATAGCGCGATGATATCAGATCGGCAATCGAGGTGATGCGCTGGCTGCGCCCAATGCGCACCAGTTTGCGCAATATCCACCACCAACCGACCATCACCAATGTCGGCCCCAGATAGATGGTCACGAATTCAAGGCCCGATCGCGCCGCATAGCCAACCGCGCCGTAAAACGTCCAGGCGGTGCAATAAATCGACAGGCTCAGCGTGTAAACTAGCGGGGATCGCAACCAGCCCAGTTGCCCGCGCCGCGCCCGCCGGTCCGCCACAAAGGCAATCAGAAATAGCGCCACCACATAGGCCAGACAAACTGCAATCAGGATGTTGAACGACAGCATCAGTCCGGTGTGTCCAGATCCGTCTCGATCCGGCGCAAACGCCGCGAAAAGATCATCGCGGACACGATCAGAACGATCCAGACCCCGAACAGGTAAATCACCCCGACCGATGTCACCCGCGCCGCGTCCTCCTCGCCACCCCCGCCCCATAAAATGGGCAAACACAGCGCCAGAAACCCGAGGATCGGCAACAGGCGCGCCGCATCAACGGTGCGCCGCTGACGATAACTTTCGCGCTCCAGAAACAGGGGTTCCCGCCGCTCGTTCACGCCTGCACCAGTTCTTGGACGCAGGCCAGTACTTCCTTGTTGGAAAACGGCTTGGTCATGAACCGGCTGGCCCCCAGACGCTCCGCCATCTCGCGGTCCTTGGTCTGGCCCCGCGCGGTCAGCATCAGCACCGGCAGCGCTGTCGTGGCCTCGGCCCCGCGCAAATCCTGCAACACATCAAAGCCAGATCGCCCCGGCAACATCACATCCAGTATCACCACATCCGGCGCATGCCGTTCAACGGCGGCTATGGCCGTGGTCCCATCCGCATGGGTCGCCACAATCCAGCCATCGCGTTTCAGTATAAAACTGATCGCCTCGATGATATTTGGCTCGTCCTCGATCAGCAGAACTTTTTTCCCCATCCGTCACACCCTCCCCGGTTGACCCTGATTGACAACCGTCAATACCCGCGCAGGACGACTATCCATAAGTTCGGCGGCTGTGTCAAAACCCTTTGGGTTTTAAGCGGGGGGGAATGTCAGTTTTGCGGGACGAAGTGTGAATTTGCTGCGATTGCACCAATGGCCGCTTGCAGTACTACCAATACTCCCTTCCAAAAATGGGAGAATGACAACACAACTAAGAACTTAATATCCTTCAGTCAAAAGATTGCCGCAATTGTCCGATATAATGTTTCCACCCTTGCAATGGATCGGAACAATGCGCCTTCTAGTATACTTAGTTATTACCATGTCATTATTGTTCGGGCAGATCGTTGGGGCCTCGCCACGAGAAGACGCCGAATACATTGCGGAACACATGATGATGTCAGAGAACCGCCGTGCGCAACGTTTGCAGACGATTACGCACTTCCATGTCCTCTACTTGACAAGGGAATTGAACAAACATTCCGTTAAAGTTATAGACTCGAAGCGTTTCGCTGAAATGCTTCCTGTGAACATGCTCGAGTCGTGGCTCCTGCGTTGGCAAAAACTCCATGTGAATCGTCTATTGGAAATTCACACACCCGCCAAGCTCGCGCAAATTGCGAACGCCACAAGAGTACTGGTGGAAGAATCTGGCACTTCGCAAATTGCCTATCCCGGAGGTTATGCTAAACTGCTTGGCTTCGGGCCACCTTTTCCAGGTCCCATTTATGCGACCTCCATCACAATACACGACAAAATTAAACAGTCTTTGCCACAGCTAAATGAGGTCCCTTACCTAGCGGACATTCTCGAAACCGATGGGATTTTCAGTTTCCCCAACCGCATCTGGCGCAAAGACCTTATCGCAAAAATACGTAGTGGAGATTAAGCCAAAGGACTTGGGGTGCAGGCCACTTGGGAGTCTAAGACGGTTGAGTTCGGCGATTTTCACGTCGTCCTTTGACTCGACATAGTCTGCACCCCTTAAGACCGCACCACTACCCCCCAAGCACCCTATAACTCCAAACCCCACCCCTCTGCACCACAGCCATCGGCAACGCATTCTGCGGCATGGAAAATGCTGTTTATTCAGGCGGTGTTCAACAGCATCGCAGCGTGGACCATCCTTGCGTGGGGCCAGCAATACGTCGACAGTGGCCTCGCCAGCGTGCTAAATTCCACCGCCCCGATCTTTGTGTTCTTCATCACCCTGTTGGTCACCCGCCACGAGACTATCAGCCCGCTGAAACTCGGCGGTGCCATGCTTGGCCTGGTCGGGGTTGTGCTGATTGTCGGCGCCGAGACCTTCGGCGGTATTGGCCAACAGCTTGCAGGTGCTCTCGCGGCCCTTACCGGTGCATTACTCTACGCATGTGCCGCGATTTACGGCAAAAACCTTGCCCATCTCACCCCGCAGTGTCCTCTGCCGGCACCATGATCTGGGCTACGCTCTGCCTTGTGCCGCTGGCCCTTGTAATTGATCGCCCATGGACCTTGCACCCCGCGCCCAGCGCCCTTGCCGCCGCCCTTAGCCGCGTTGCAGGCAAAACATGATGCCGGACAGCACTTTTCTATCATCCACTCGCGGCACACCACGCACCTTGTTCGGCAGTAACAGGCTGATTTTGT
>NZ_JBSMEZ010000133.1:0-4618 GCF_056498605.1 Profundibacter sp. | reverse complement strand
TCGGCAGGTGGGGCCGAGGCCGACATGCGCACCTACACCATTTCCAAAGACCCTGAAATTTGCGGCACCGGATCGCGTGAAGTGCCGTTCGTGCAGGTTAATGAGGCCGGTATGCTGGTCAATGCTGTGGTGTTCCTGGCTGACATCGAAGAAGGCAAAGCCATGCCTGAAGATCTGATGAAGCTGACAATCAACCAAACAGAATGCGAGTTTTCGCCAGCCTTGGGCATCATGGCCAACACTGGCGAGCTAACAGCCATTAACAACGACGGCACGCTGCACAACATCCATGCATACGAGCAAATCGGCAAGGCGCGCAAAACTGTTCTGAACGTATCCCAACCCAATCAAGGCGATGTTCTGACCAAAGAGATCAAGCTGCGCCGCGGCAATGGGATGAAGGTCGAATGTGACGCGCATGATTTCATGCACAGCTTTGTTTACGTCGCCAAAACGCCTTACTTTTCGGTTGTTGATGAAACCGGCGCATTTTCGATCACCGACATCCCTGCTGGGGAATACAAAGTGATGATGTGGCATGGTTTCCTGGGCGAGAAAAAAGTCGACTCTGTCACTGTGGATGCCGGTGGCGAAGTCACTATGGAGCTGTCTTACTAAGGTAAGCAAAAGGACCGGCCAGATGGTAAAACGCAAAAGAATAAACGCTTTTAACGTCTTCGTTCTGGCCGGAGCCTTGGTGAATGTGGCCGTGGTGTTGCTGCTGTTGGGGTATTGGTTATTCAACTGAAAACCGCAGTATTCGCGGCGCTTGGCGCAATTGCATTAGGGGCGGGGGCTTATGCGGCTTTCCCCCCCTGACGCGTCCAAGGGCATGGCGTTTGTCAAAGGGGGTCCAGCGGTGCTGGGCTATGTTTACTACACGGGGCTGTATGGCCCTATGCCCTATCAGGTGGATGATTTCTGGATTGATACCTTTGAAGTTACCAATGCCGATTATGCTGAGTTTGTTGCAGCGACTGGCCATGCGCCCGCCGCTTTTGTTGATGAGGATGACCTGAACCAAAAGGACCAACCTGTGACCGGAGTCCTGCACGCAGACGCCACGGCCTATTGCGAATGGGTCAAAAAACGCCTTCCAACCGAGATCGAGTGGGAAAAGGCGGCGCGCGGGGTGGATGGTCATCTTTACCCGTGGGGTGACGAGGCCGATATGAGCCGCGCCCATCTATCGGGTGACGCGCCGGTTTCGGTGGGCAGTCATGACGGTGACATCAGCCCATATGGCGTGCACGGCATGGCGGGCAATGTCTCGGAGTGGGTGTCGGATACGCGCATGTCCAAGGGGGGGCGTTGTCTGGATGGCGGGGCTGACCCGCGCAAACAAACGCCCGAGATGATGCTGATCTTGACGGAATTAAAGGAAATGAACGGCGGCGTGTTGCCTGAAAGGTGCCTGCCCCCCGACGTTGACCCGAACTCGGATATCGCGGGCGAGCCTTGTGCTTATATCAAAGGCAACTCGTGGAACGGGCGCGATCATATGACCGTCGCCAGCAATAGAATGTGGGACTACACGAACGCCTACGCCGAATTTGTAGGCTTTCGCTGCGCCAAGGATAAATAGACACACGGTTGGAACGGGGCCGGAAAACTGGAGAAATAAAATGGCTGTAAATTTAGCAATTGATGAAGGTGTTGAGGGGGCAATTGGAACTGCGCCTGTGTCGCTGACCCGCGTATTGGTGGCATTGGATCAATCCGACTACGCCAACAATGCGATGAAACAGGCCACCCGTTTGTGCGATGGCACCATCACCGGCATCCACGCTTATGCGGCGCGTTTGCATGATCGGCGATTTAAACAGATGGAAGGCGGGTTGCCCGAACGTTACCAGCGCGAAAGCGAGATGGAACATCAACGCGAGGTGCATGAGGATCTGATCGGCATGGGGCTGGGGCTGATTTCTGACAGTTACCATGATGCGGCCGAAGTGGTGGCCAAAGCGGCCGATGTGCCGTTTGCGCGCTTGTCGCCCGAGGGCAAGAATTACAGTTGTTTGATCAAGGCGATGAATAAGCGCGAGCATGACGTTTTGTTCATTGGCGCGCTTGGGCTTGGCGCGGTTGCGGGCTCTACCATCGGTACGGTTTGCGAGCGCGTGGTGCGGCGTGCGGATATGGACGTGTTTATTGCCAAGGACCGTCGCCTAAACATCGGAGATGGCCCGATTGTGGTCGGTATGGACGGCTCGCCCAAATCCTTTGGGGCGTTGATGACGGCGCTGGATATCGGGAAACGTTTGAACGCACCCGTGCATGTGGTTGCTGCATATGATCCCTATTATCACTATGTTGCCTTCAACAAAATCTCGACCGTTCTGGATGAAGAAGCAGGCAAAGTGTTCCGTTTTAAGGAACAGGAGAAACTGCACGAAGAACTGATTGATGACGGCATCGCCAAAATCTATCAGGCCCATCTGAACGTGGCCGAAACCGTCGCCAAAGAAGCGGGGGTTGAGGTGATCTGCGAGCTGGTGGCGGGCAAGCCCTATCAGGCGATCAAGAAATACGTCGAGAAACACAAAGCATCCCTGTTGCTGGTGGGCAAAACCGGCGTTCATGCCGATGACGGGCTGGACATTGGCGGCAACACTGAAAACCTATTGCGTATGGTTGCGTGCCATATGTGGGTTGGTATGGTCGAGCATTTCCCGGCCTCAGATGTGGTCGCCGAGGAAACCATCATGTGGTCGGATGAGGCCAGCGAGATGATCAATCGCGCCCCCGAATTTGTCCGCGGCATTGCTCGCACCGGCGTTATCCGGCAGGCCCAGAAAGAGGGACATACGTTCATCACCACTAAATTTGTTCAGGACGTTATGAGCAAAATGATGCCCGGTGGTGCTGGCGATGCGGCCCCACAACAAAGCTTTGATCGGCTGGAATGGGCGACAGATGCCCGTGCTATGCTGGACGCAATTGCCGACGAACAAGTGCGTGAAAACATCGGACTGCGGGCAGAAAAATCAGCGCGGCGCGATGCGAGCACCACCGTGAAGGTTGAACATGTCGAACCGTTCATGGCCGAGGCCGCGTTGGATCCTGCGGTGCGGGAAGACGCTATTACATGGCGTGCGGCATCCCGTGCGCGCCTGCAACGGGTGCCCGAAGCCTTCCGCGATCAGGTCAAAAATAGCATCGAGAATTTCGCCCGCAAGCGTGGTTTGTCGGTGATTGATGCCAGCATCGAGGACGAGGCATTCGCAATGTCCCGTATGGCGATGTGTCCCGAGGACAAGGGCTAAATTATGGCCGATGCCCCTTATCTCATTGCACTGAACCTGACCGAGAGGTGCAACCTTGCATGCGAGCATTGTTACCTTGACGCCAAGGTTTTGAAAGAGGGCGCGGTGGACGAACTGGGCACCGACGAGTTGAAACGTGTGCTGGGTGAAATTGCCCAAGTTGGCCCCGAAGCGATGGTGGTTCTGACGGGCGGCGAGCCGATGTTGCGCCGTGATCTGCCCGACCTTGCGCGGCACGCATCCGGCCTTGGCCTGATGGTGGTGATTGGCACCAACGGCATGCTGCTGCGCCCTGATCGCATCCGCGAATTGCAGGACGCAGGAGTCGCGGGCATCGGTATTTCAGTGGATTCCCTAGCCCCTGAAATCCACGATAATTTCCGCGGTAAAAATGGCGCGTGGATGAAAACCATGCAAGGGATTGATGCCTGTATTGATGCGGACATGCCGTTCCAGATACATTTCTCGGCCACTGATGAAACGGCTGATGAAATTGACGATATGGTCGCCTTTGCCCGGGATGCAGGTGCGATGGTGTTGAATGTATTTTTCATGGTCTGCACGGGGCGCGGTGAAAAATATTCAGGCATATCGCCTGAAAAATATGACCACGTTTTGCGCCGCGTCGCCAAGGCCGCAAAGCAGGAAAAACGCCGGATGGTGCGGGCCAAATGCGCCCCGCATTTCAAACGAATCGCCATTGAAATGGACCCCGAATGGGCGATCACATCGGCGCATGGTTATGATGCTGGCGGCTGCATCGCCGCCACCCGTTACGCGCGGATCACCCCGAACGGCGACGTCACTCCGTGCCCGTTTATGGAGAATTCAGCAGGGTCAGTAAAAACCCAATCCTTTGCCGAAATCTGGCATGATGCGCCGGTGTTGAACGAACTGCGTGCGCCCAAACTCGTGGGTCGCTGCGGCGCTTGCGAGTTCCAGATTCTGTGTGGCGGGTGCCGTGCGCGGCCCCTTGCACTGACGGGCAACATGATGGGCGAAGACACGCTCTGCACCTATCAACCCCAAGCTGGGGCCATCATCACGCCGATGGTTCCGATAGATGGGGCGATGCGCTGGGCAAATGACGCCGAAACGCATCTGGCCCGCATCCCGGGCTTTGTACGCCGCATGGTGCGTCGCCGTGCCGAGGATTACGTGCGCGGCGAGGGCCGCGGTGAGGTCACCAAAGATGATCTGACCTTGCTTGCCAAGCGTCGTTTTGGCGATGTCGGCCCACCCGCATTCGTGAAACGGGGGCGGCCCGATGCATGATGTGATCGTCATTGGCGGCGGGATTTCGGGGTTGGCCACGGCGCATGAATTGTGGACGCGCGGCCTGGATGTGCAAC
>NZ_JBSMEZ010000132.1:0-7217 GCF_056498605.1 Profundibacter sp. | reverse complement strand
TTTTTGTCCAGATGCGTTTGAAAGCAGGACGCGCCATGATGCTGTGCTGAAGCGCAAAGACGCAAAGCAACGCTAGATTGATAATGAGAGAACCTATGATTGGTCCTTGCACGCCGGAATCAATGGACTTTGGCACCAGAATATTGCCAACGAACCCAATGGAATACAGGAACGTCACCAGAAAAATGACGTAGGCGGCGACGCCGTAAATGAATGTAATTGAGCGGCCCATGGCGAACTCCTTTCAATGCGAAATCACCCGAAAAACAGGCTTGGCATCATGATGAGTGGATGGAGCGCTCGGAGATACTTCGTATTCTGTACTAAACCACTACAAAATCCGTAGTAGTCATGCAGCCCTTCGACGCAGTATGCTTATCAAATGAGCAATAAAACGACGAACGCATCAGGTAGCCTTTGCCCAGCAATGGCATCCGCAGACATATTGGGGGACAAATGGACCCTACTATTGCTACGGGAGATGTTTCTAGGAACCACGCGTTTCGGCCGATTTCAAAAGGCGATCCCTCGGATGTCTCCCTCGATCCTGAGCAAACGGCTGAAAACGCTGGAGGCGGCCGAGATCATCATTCGAAAGGCTGCGCCAACCGGACAGGCTACTGAATATAAGCTTACGCGCTCTGGTCGCGAACTTGGACCCATCGTCGAAAACATGGCCGTCTGGGGTATGCGGTGGCGCAAACGCAGTATCGCGGCGCAGGATTGTGATGTTGGCGGGTTCATGTGGGATTTTCATCGAACTTTGAATACAGAAAGCTTGCCGGACGGGGAAACCGTGATCCTTGTGCAAATATCCGACCGTACTGTTCTCAATTCATGGTGGGTGATTGCAAATGGAGATGCGGTCGACCTATGCCCCGAGGACCCGGGTCATGAGGTTGATGTCTACCTCACGGCAACGCTCGCAAATTTGATTGCGCTTTGGTTGGGGAATGTGGGTTTGCAGGCGGCGGTTGATGACAAAACCATCTATTTGGATGGGCCGAGGCATCTGATAAATACAGCGCAGGACTGGATGGCGCAGTCTCCACTTGTTGGGGTCAGACCTGCTTCTTCGGCTTGATGATTTTTCTTGTCCAGCCTTAATCCCTAACTGTTGGTCGAAAGCCGACATTCGCTGCGCAGCAGAAAATCGGCAATTTGGGCTCAGAGCAGCCATCGACCGTTTGTCATCTTGCCCCAATACATACATTTTCCCAATCGAACTGTCGCAAAATGGCTTGCACGAAACCCGTGCACCCTTAAGCTCCCTCAAAAGGGAGGCCACCAATGTCCAGCGATCCACTTCTCAGCCCATATCAGCTAAAGCACCTGACCCTGAAAAACCGGATCATGACAACGAGCCACGAGCCCGCCTACCCCGAAGACGGCATGCCCAAGGAACGCTATGCCGCCTACCACGCCGAACGCGCCAAGGCCGGTGTTGCTTTGGCGATGACTGCCGGTTCCGCTGCCGTGTCCAAGGACAGCCCGCCGGTGTTCAACAACATTCTGGCCTATAAAGACGAGGTGGTACCGTGGATCCAGAACCTGACCGACGCCTGCCACGAGCATGGCTGTGCGGTGATGATTCAGCTGACCCATCTGGGGCGGCGCACGACGTGGAACAAGGGCGACTGGCTGCCTTCAGTGTCGTCCTCCAAACACCGCGAACCGGCCCACCGTGCATTCCCCAAACTGATCGAGGATTGGGACATCACCCGCATCATCACTGATTTCGCCGATGCCGCTGAACGGATGCAGGCCGGTGGCATGGACGGCATCGAATTGCAGGTTTACGGCCACCTGTTAGATCAGTTCTGGTCACCCCTTACCAATGATCTGACAGGCCCATACGGGGCCGATACATTGGAAAACAGGATGCGGTTTCCGATGGATGTGATCAGCGCCATTCGCAAGCGGGTGGGCAAGGAATTCATCGTCGGGCTGCGTTATACGGCGGACGAGGCGCAAAAGGGTGGCATTACGGCGACCGAGGGGCTGGAGATTTCCAAACGGCTGGCCGCAACTGGCCAAGTGGATTTCCTGAACGTGATCAAGGGGCGCATCCACACCGACCCCGCCATGACTGATGTGATCCCGGTGCAGGGCATGCCAAGCGCGCCGCATTTGGACTTCGCTGGCGCGGTCAAAAAGGCCACCGGCATGCCAACCTTTCACGCCGCTAAAATCCCCGATGTGGCCACGGCCCGCCATGCCATCGCCTCGGGCCTGCTGGATATGGTCGGCATGACCCGCGCCCATATGGCCGATCCGCATATCGTGCGCAAAATCATCGAAGGGCGCGAGGTTGATATCCGGCCTTGCGTTGGCGCGACCTATTGTCTGGACCGGATTTATCAGGCAGGCGATGCCCTGTGCATTCACAACGCCGCCACGGGCCGCGAACTGACCATGCCGCATGACATTCCGGTGGCTGCGGACAAGAAGAAAATCATCATTGTCGGCGCTGGCCCCGCGGGTCTGGAAGCCGCACGTGTGGCGGCTGAACGCGGCCATGATGTGACCGTGTTCGAGGCCGCCGCTGACCCCGGGGGTCAGGTGCGCCTGACCGCCCGCAGTCCACGCCGCAAGGAAATGATCGGTATCATTGACTGGCGCATGGCCCAATGCGCGGCCCGCGACGTGGAATTCCGATTCAATACATGGGCCGAGGCCGATGACGTGGCGGCGCTTGCCCCCGATGTGGTGATCATTGCCACCGGCGGCATGCCCAACACCGAGCTGTTTGAGGGGGCAGATCAGGTGGATGTTGTCAGCTCGTGGGATATCATTTCGGGCGATGTGAAACCTGCCGAAAATGTGCTGATCTATGATGAGGCCGGCGACCACCCTGCCCTGCAAGCCGCCGAGATCGCGGCCCAATCCGGCTCACACGTCGAAATCATCACCCCTGATCGCACCTTTGCCCCAGACATCATGGCGATGAATCTGGTGCCCTACATGCGCAGCCTGCAAGACAAAGACGTGACCTTCACCGTCACCCGCCGCCTGCTAGGGGTAAAACGCGACGGCAACCAACTGACCGCCATGATCGGCACCGATTACAGTGACCATTCCTATGAAAAGCAATACGACCAGATCGTGCTGAATTACGGCACCCTGCCGCTGGATGATCTGTATTTCGATCTGAAACCAGCCTGCCGCAACGGGGGTGCTGTGGACCATGATGCCCTGATCAAAGGGCAGCCACAAACGATCACCCGCAACAAGGACGGGGCGTTCCAGCTATTTCGCATCGGCGATGCGGTTTCGGCCCGCAACACCCATGCCGCCATTTATGACGCGTTGCGGTTGGTAAAGGATATATAACCAAGGGTGCTTACCCTGATACATAATCGCAAGCTGCTGTGGCGAACTCAGTCCATAACGCCTTGTGCTCCATCGGCACCTGAACCCATTCGCGCATGGCACGACCTTTGCCAGACGGGTCAAACAGGATGGCCCCCTTCAGGGCCAATGCGCGGGTATGGGTTTCGCCCTGCAATTTAAACACCATCGCCTCTTGGAAAAAACTGCAAAACGCCTTGCCGCCAATCTTGAAACACGGTTTGCCAAACATCTGGCTTTGCACGCTATTCGGAACTCCTGTCCCAACCTTGATGTATTCCGCTTCTGCATCCGACATATCACGCACTCCCTAGGGCTTGGTTACATCATGCCCGTAAATCCAGTCAAATTTCTTCATCGCCAGTGAAGGTGCAAGCCGACTACCCAACCGCAACGCCGTATGTGCTGCAAACCGAACAGGGCCAAATGACAGGTGGTAATTACGTGCGTTTTTGCTGGCGGCCTCTATCACTTTGCTGGCCCGCGCATGGCGGCGGCTCTGATAGGCAGCAAGCCCCGCTTCAACACTGTCAGCCTTGTCCAAAGCATCCCCCAGAACCCACGCATCTTCTAGCGCCATCACCGCCCCTTGCGCCATAAACGGCAAGGTCGGGTGCGCTGCATCGCCAAGGATCGCCACGCGCCCCTTGTGCCAATGTTCAGCCACCGGATGGCGGAACAGGCCCCATAAATATACCTTCTGAACCCGCGCCAATAGCGATTGAACTTCAGCTCCAAAATCGACGAATGCGCTGCGCAGGTTGTCAGGGTCATCTTCAAAGTTCCACCCCTCGGCAGCCCATTCATCACGCTCCTGAACCGCCACGATGTTCAGCATGGTGCCGCCCTGCAGTGGATAGATCACCAGATGCCGCCCTGCCCCCATGAATACCTTGGCCACGGGTGGTTCCCCCCCGACAGCCGGTAACACAGTGCGCCACGCCACTTGGCGGGTGAAAAACGGCTTGCGCACCCCGTTCAGGGCCACCCGCACATTTGAATGCAGCCCGTCCGCGCCGATCAGCAGTTTGGGTTTTATCACCTCGCCATGCGTCATATGCACCTTTGCACCAGCATTGGTCAGCGTCACATCCTGAACCTGTTGCAGCAGGCGGATTTTCACCCCCGCCGCGCGGGCCGCTTCGGCCAGCACATTGACCAGATCGGCGCGATGCACGAAATAATATTCCTGATCTGCGGCGAACCGCTGGAAATCCAGCCCGAACACCGGCTGACTGTTGGCACCGTTCAACAATTGAACCCCCTGCGCACGAACCGAACAGGCGGCCAATGCATCGCCCGCCCCCAGTGCGCGCATCACCGCAAACCCGTTTGGCCCGATCTGTAGACCCGCGCCCACCTCGGTTATTGCCTCGGCCTGCTCCAGAACCGTCACCTTGGCACCGCGCTGTGCCAGTGCGGTGGCCGCCGCCAGCCCACCAATCCCGGCACCCAGCACACAAATCTTTTGTCCATCCAAGGCCATCCAAACACTCCAAAATCAAAAAGGCACCGAAGCGAAACTGCTCCGATGCCTTAAGTATTCTAGTTCACAACCATAGTCGTTGATCTACACCTATGTTTAGTCGTTGCGGTGCACTTTTTCGCGCCGCTCGTGGCGTTCTTGTGCCTCTAGCGACATAGTGGCGATCGGGCGTGCATCCAAACGCTTCAGCGAAATCGGTTCGCCGGTTTTGGAACAGTAACCAAATTCGCCCTCGTCAATCCGCCGCAAAGCCTGATCAATTTTGCTGACCAGCTTGCGTTGACGGTCCCGTGTGCGCAATTCCAGCGCACGGTCGGTTTCCTCGGATGCGCGATCCGCGTCATCGGGGATGTTGCGCGTGCCATCCTGAAGTTGTTCGATGGTGTCTTTGCCATCTGAAACAATATCATCTTTCCACGCGGTTAATTTGCGCCGGAAATACTCCAACTGACGGTCGTTCATGAACGGCTCGTCTTCTGCTGGACTATAATCATCGGGCAAGAAAATTTCGGCTTTCATACCTGCTCCCTCTTGCAATCCTTCAGCCGTCGCATCACGCATATTTGACCTCCGGTACCCTCACCTGTGGCTCATCTATTCCAATCCCGCACCATTGTCACGCCCCATTCTCACCTGCTTGATACAAAGTGAACGAACGGGTAGGTAATACATGAACCAAACCAGACAGGCCCAAGCAAACACAATGAAATTTACATCGACCGATACATATGTTGCCACCGATGATCTGACCGTCGCGGTAAACGCCGCCGTCACGCTGGAGCGCCCCTTGCTGGTCAAGGGCGAGCCAGGCACAGGCAAAACCGAACTGGCACGCCAGATTGCCGATTCTTTAGGGCTGCCGATGATTGAATGGCACATAAAATCCACCACCCGTGCGCAACAGGGTCTGTATGAATATGACGCTGTCAGCCGGCTGCGTGACAGCCAGCTGGGCGAGGAAAAAGTGCACGATGTGGCCAACTACATCCGCAAAGGCAAGCTGTGGCAGGCGTTCGAGGCGACGCAAAAAACTGTGCTGTTGATTGATGAAATTGACAAGGCCGACATCGAATTCCCCAATGACCTGCTGCAAGAGCTGGATAAGATGGAATTTCATGTTTACGAAACTGGTCAAGTGGTGCGGGCCGATATCCGCCCGATCGTGATCATCACCTCGAACAACGAAAAGGAACTGCCCGACGCATTCCTGCGCCGCTGTTTTTTCCACTACATCCGGTTTCCCGACATGGACACCATGCGCAAAATCGTCGAGGTGCATCACCCCGGGATCAAAGACGCGCTGCTGACCACGGCACTGACCCAGTTTTACGAGCTGCGCGAAACGTCTGGCCTAAAGAAAAAGCCATCAACCAGCGAGGTGCTGGACTGGTTGAAACTGCTGCTGGCCGAGGACTTATCAGCCGAAGATTTGAAACGCGACGGGGCGAATGCGTTGCCCAAACTGCACGGCGCCCTGCTGAAAAACGAGCAGGATGTGCATTTATTTGAACGGTTGGCGTTTATGGCGCGCGGCCAGCGGTAAGGCGCTAAAATTTAGGCTTGCAGGTGCCTGCATCATAATCGGCCTGATCGCACCATGCCCAGTCCACACGCCAGTTGGTTGTGGAACCACATGCCTCGGACAACAGCGGATCGGCCTTTGAGGCCCCGGGTTTTAGGGAAAACGCGCCAAGGTCTGTGGTATAACAGCCCCCCCCAACGGTGCGGTATTGGACAAATACCTCGTTTTCGCATGTGCTGGTAAAGGTATCGGATGGGCCGTCATACCCCACACAGGCGGACGCACCACTTGCAGCCATGGCAAAGAATGCCACACTCACAGCTGATAATTTCAACATCTGTTCTCTCCAAACAATGGTGTGACTGTCCGGCGTCCTCGGAAAATCACATGACGTCAATGTAGGGGGTCGGCAGGCCAACTTCAAGGACAGTCAATATCATGTGCCGCTACGTATTGTTTTTCTATATTTCCCTAGGCATAGTCCCCTTTCACCCACTACAACGGCTAAATTAATACGAAAAAGGCAAATAACCACAATGTCCAGCCAGCCAGACCTGATCATCCGTCCGCTAACCGCGCAGGACGAAGCCGAATGGCGCCGCCTTTGGTGCGCCTATCTGGAGTATTATGAAACCACGGTGCCCGAGGAAATATACATCAGCACATTTGCCCGCCTATTGGGGGATGATCCGCAAGATTTTAACGGGCTGGTCGCCGAACTGGAAGGCAGGTTGGTCGGGCTGACGCATTACCAGTTTCACCGCCACGGCTGGAAAATCGAAAACACCTGTTACCTTCAGGACTTATACGCCGACCCTGATGTGCGTGGCCGTGGTGTGGGCCGTGCCCTGATCAATG
>NZ_JBSMEZ010000131.1:0-14415 GCF_056498605.1 Profundibacter sp. | reverse complement strand
TGGGGGTTTTGGCGTATTATAACGCCAAAACCACGCTGGATGATGCGGCCAGAACGCGGCTGCAGGTCGCCCTTGAAACGCGCACGAAAAGCGTATCTGTTTGGTATGACACCCTATCAAACGAAGTCATCACGCAAGCCAGTAGCCCCTCCACTCGACGGGCGATCACCGAATTTATCGGCGCTTGGGTTTCGCTGCCCGGGGATAAAAGCGCGTTCTTAAAGAACAACTTCAAGCCTGAGGTCCAAGATGGAACAAACGAGCCGTCTGTATTGAGTGCTATCGTTGCCACAACCGATTATTCGCGCAGGCACAGCCGCAGACATCCAGTTTACCAGGCTTTGCTCGAACGCTATTCGTATCATGATATTTTCTTGTTCGATCTGGAAGGGAATCTGCTTTATTCGATCATGAAAGAACCGGATTTTGCGACAAACTTTGTCACGGGGGAGCATAAAGATACGGGTTTGGGATATGCTTATCGGCAGGCATTAACCTTGGGTGCGAATGAAACAGCTTTTGTTGATCTGGCACCTTATGGGCCCAGTAATGGTGATTATGCAGGGTTCATGGCGGCCCCTATCCTGTCTGTCAATGGGGCGGTTATGGGCGTTTATGCCATTCAGGTATCAACCGAGACGGTCAGCGCAATTTTCGATGCTTATGATGGTTTGGGAAAAACCGGCGTTACAATGGCTGTGGGACAAGATTACCACCCACGACTTAGCTCACTGGACGGTGATACAAATGAGAATGCAAATCTCGTTATCGATCCAGAGCTCGTTGATTTGGCCCTGTCCGGTCAAACTGGGGTGGCCAACAGCACTAACATTCTTGGTGAAGAAGTGCTGGCCGCATACGCCCCCATGCAAATCGGAAATCTGACATGGGCAATAATTGCCGAACAAGAAACATCCGAGTTGTTTGCACCTGCTGTATCTGTGCGTAACAAGATGCTGATGCAGGGTGGTCTGCTTGCCGTCCTCACGGCCCTTATTTCGATATTCCTTGCACGTAGTGTCGGGCGACCGCTTGCAGATGTTGGCAAGGCAATGAAATTGGTGGCAAAAGAAGAATATGATGTTGAAATTCCTGCCGCAAACCGTGGGGATGAAATTGGTGAAATTGCATCGGTTCTAGAAGAATTCCGAAATAAACTGAAAGATTCCGAAGAAGGGGTCGCAGAAACCCTGTTCAAGGGCACAGCCTTTGAAGGCACATCTGCAGGCTTAATGATCGTCGATCAGGATTTCACCATCAAACTGGTCAATGGATCGATGTCAAAACTGTTTGTTGAATATGAAGACCAGTTCAAAAAGGTAAATCCGGCGTTTGATGCAGGCAAAGTCATTGGGTACAATATGGATATTTTCCACGCGGTCCCGAGACGGGTCAGGGATTTGCTAAATGACCCTGCCAATCTGCCGTTTCATGCTGAAATACCTGTCGGAAATGCCAGGTTTTCGCTGGATATCAATTCGGTTCTTGATGGTGAAGGAGAGCAGCTTGGATGTGTTGTCGAATGGAATGACGTCACGCTGGCGCGGATGAATGATGCGGTTTTGAAAGCCATTGAAGAAAACCAGTCAAAAGCCGAATTTGCCCCGGATGGAACCCTTCTGGTTGCCAATGATAACTTTCTGAATTTAACCGGCGGCGTCGACAATGGCCAAATTGGCAAAAAACTGCCAGAGCTGGTAAAGTTCGATTCTAAACTGGCGCAAGAAAACGGCACGGTCTGGGATCGGGTGGTTGATGGTGAATCCGTCGTGGGCAAGTTTCTTGTTGATGCAGGCGGGGGCACTGATGGCACTCTGGAGGGGGCATTTAGTCCTGTGCAAGGCAAATCCGGCGATATTATCCGTATCCTTCTTGTCGGTAATGATGTAACCGAGGCTCAGCTTCTGATGGAAGAGTCCGAGGCAAAGCGGATTGCGCAAGAGCAAGCCCAGACAGAAGTTGTCGAGGCATTGACGGTTGGTATGCACCAATTGTCAGATGGTGATTTGACAGCGGAAATCACCACCATGTTCAAACCGGAATATGAGCAGTTGCGCAATGATTTCAATGGGGCTGTCGCAACATTGCGGGAAGCGATGCTGGGGGTGATTGATAATGCCGAATCCATTCGGGGCGAGGCATCAGATATTAGCAATGCTGCTGATGACCTGTCGCGTCGCACTGAACGGCAGGCTGCAACCCTAGAAGAAACCGCCGCCGCCTTGGATGAGTTAACGGTCAGTGTCCGGTCTGCAGCCGACGGGGCAGAGCAGGCTAATCAGGTCGTCTCTGACGCAAAAGAAAATGCCGAATCCAGCGGTGTAGTGGTGCGGGAAGCTGTTGACGCTATGGGTGAAATCCAGGCATCTTCAAGCCAGATTTCAAGGATTATCAGTGTGATTGATGATATTGCCTTTCAAACCAACCTGCTGGCGCTCAATGCCGGTGTCGAGGCGGCGCGTGCCGGAGAAGCTGGGCGAGGCTTTGCGGTTGTTGCTTCCGAAGTTAGGGCCTTGGCGCAACGGTCATCCGATGCCGCCCGCGAAATTAATGACCTGATTTCCGCAAGCGGCCAACATGTGAAGCGCGGTGTTGACTTGGTTGGTCAAGCTGGCGAGGCTTTGGGCCAGATTTTTGAATCGGTTTCTAATATTTCAAACCACGTATCCGAGATTGCAATATCTGCAAATGAGCAATCCTCGGGGCTTGCTGAAATCAATACTGCTGTGAACCAGCTGGATCAGGTAACGCAACAAAATGCGGCAATGTTTGAAGAAACCACAGCGGCCAGTCATGCATTGACACAAGAAGCCGAGACACTTTCCGATACAATGTCCAGATTCCAGATAGGTTCCCTAGACAACAATGTAGTAGCCGCAAATTTCCAACCGGCACGAGAAGACGCTATCCACCTAGAACGCCAGCCAGTAATGAGTGCAGCTCCTGTATTGAACAGCGGTGCTGCGACCGAAACGGCTGTGATGTCTCAAGTTGAAAGTGATTGGGAAGATTTCTGATGCCTGTACAAAGTGAGTGAAATAACAGGGAAGCAGGATCATGAATACGACACATATCACGCAGGGCGAATTTGCAACAGCGTCTACCGAGGATGCTATGATCACAACGATTTTGGGCTCGTGCGTGTCCGCCTGCCTTTGGGATCCAGTTGCAGGTGTAGGCGGAATGAACCATATCTTGGTGCCCCATGATAATAAAAGGCCAACGGATTATGCTGGCTCCAGAGTGAATGCAATGGAACTTCTGATCAATGCCATCATAAAACAGGGGGGAGTGAAAAGCCGCCTGCAAGCCAAACTGTTTGGTGGCGGGAAAATGATATCCCGGTTCTCGGATGTCGGCCTAAAGAATGGAGAGTTTGTTTTCTCTTTCCTACAGGCAGAAGGCATTTCCTGTCTGAGCCAGAGTTTGGGTGGAGAACAGGCACGGCGCATTCAATTTTGGCCGCATTCAGGGAGGGCACGCCAAAAAATGCTAGGGCGGGTCGAATTCCCAGAAGAGGCGGAAGCTTTGCCGAAGATTAAGGTGAGCAACGATATTGAACTGTTTTGAGGAACTGACGCAACAGTGGTTGTATAGCTAGATCGGCATATTCACTCTGGATACTATATTAACGTGTTACCCTAAGTCCATATCACATCTTGTTCGGTTTCAACCATTTTGTTCAGTATGTCTTCTGATCGGGTAAGCCGCGCGGCTAACCCTTCGAGAACTATATTATCACGGACTGTCTGGGTTGAAATAGTATCTGCCGAAAATGCCTTTGTTTGTGCAAGAAGATTAGACAACCGAGCAAGATCTTCAAGACTTTGACGCAATCTGTCCAGTCCCTGCAAAGCAATGATCGGCTGATCGATTGGCCTGTCAGGTGTGCCGATAATGGCACCCAGTGCCTCTTCGACATTTTTGCAAGTATCTGTCATTTCACACAACTCACCGGCCACGCGACTGAACAACAACGCAAGTGCCAAAACAGGTTCATTACTACTGGAATCAGACAAGCAGATCTTTTCGATTTTCATAAGCGGCCCACGACGGCTTCGATACAGGATCGCAGCTCTGCAGGGGTGAAAGGTTTTTTCAAGAAATTATTCATGCCCAGCTGCCGTCCTCTGTCAACAATCTCGCGGTCTGCGCGTCCTGTAATCAAGATGAAACCTGCTCCTTTTGTTTGCGGTCCTTGCCGTATTGCATGCAATAGGTGAAGTCCGTCCATTCCCGGCATGTTGTAATCTGATATGATCAGATGCACTGGGGATTGTGTCATCGATTGCAAGGCTGTAGGCCCGTCGGCTGCCGATGCAACATTGCGGATGCCATAGGAATCCAATGCTTGTGTGATCAGGCCGCGGCTGGTCGACATATCGTCAACAACCATCACGCGAATTTGGTCTCGTAGTGCCATAGGTTTTCCCCTTCAGTTTACAGGATTCGTGGAGGGTGGACGGTGATATGCAGTCGGGCCGGCCGTGACAAATTCAGTCTCAAGTTTGTCTGAAAAGCGTTCGGAATGGCCAACAAACAGCCATCCGCCAGGCGCAGTTGCGGATTCAAATCTGGGCCAGAGCGATAACTGGGTGGCCTCGTCAAAGTAAATGACGACGTTTCGACAGAATATGACGTCAAAAGTGCCAGATATGGGCCAGCGGGAAAGCAGGTTTAGCTCGCGAAACGAAATTAGGTTGCGGATAGGATCGGTAACTTGGAACCCATGTTTTTCATTAGATTCCACCTGCGTTAGAAATTTTTGTTGCAAGGAATCCTCTATGTCGCAAAGTGATCTGATATCGTAATATCCCTGTTGTGCTGTCGCAATCACATTCGGATCAATATCGGACGCCAGTATTTTTACATCCAGATTGGCGGCATCGGGAGCAAGGTCAAGCAACGTCATTGCGATCGAGTATGGTTCCTGACCTGTGGAGCAGCCAGCAGACCAAATGCGCACGCGTCCCCCATTGCGTGCCCGCAACATAAGCTCAGGAAGGACCTGTTCTCGCAGAATGTCAAAGTGATGGGATTCACGAAAAAAATTAGAAATATTCGTAGTCAGTGAGGAAATCATTTTGCGCCGCTCGGTGCGACCCTCTTCTGATTCGACAAAGGAGGTGTATTCGGAAAAACTATTGATCTTCAGCTGACGCAACCGACGGTTAATGCGGGATTGAACCAATGACGCTTTCTCGGGGAGGAAAACCAGGCCGGCTTCTTTGTAGGCGATATCAGAAATGGCCTTAAAGTCGGCGTCACTCATGTTCGAAGAGTTAGAGATTGATGACCCCATCTCTAGGCAACCTCCATGCTTTCAGCCGGCAATGCAGCGGCAAGGGCAAGGATTCTGATCATACGCTCATCCGCAATCATCAATGCGCTGACAAAGGTCTGGTTGTTATCGGCAGACATCTCTGGAGGCGCTTGCAGATCGGATTTATTGATTGCCAAAATGTCGGATACGGCGTCGACAAGCAGACCGACGGTTTCCTTGCCGGTGTGAACAACAATGATGACATTACGCTCGCTCGCTTCGGTGCGTCCCATGCCAAGACGTTCGGCAAGATCAACAATCGTCAGAACTGTGCCGCGCAGGTTGATGACGCCGCGCACAAATGTTGGGGCGTGGGGGAGGGGTGTTGCTTTGCTCCAGCCGCGGATTTCGCGCACAGACATGATATCAATGGCGTATTCCTGTTTTCCAACCTGAAACGTCAAGAGTTCAATTTCTGCGGTTAGGGCTTTGTCTTGAGTATCGGTCATGGGTTTTATCCGGCGAGTTGAAGGGTGGCGTGGGAGCAGCGTGTACGGCCGTTTGCATTGGCGATGGCATCTATAGGGTCAAGGATCAGGGCAATCTTACCATCTCCGAGGATGGTTGCGGCGGCAACGCCAGGGACGCGTCCAAAGGTGTCTTGTAATCCTTTGATAACGACTTGGCGTTGGTCTTGAATTGCGTCAACAACCAGAGCGGCATGTGTGCCGTCTTCTTGTGCGATCAACAAAACAATCGCCCCAATATAGCTGTCCATCGGGGTGCGATAACCAAGCTCGGCCCCCAGATCAAGCAGCGGCACAAAGGTGTCGCGCACCTTGATCACGTTGGTTTCAGGACCGAGTGCGCGGATGTCATTTTCGGTCAGGGTCAGGGTTTCGGTGATTGTGTTCAAGGGCACCACAAGTGTCTGCTGCGCAACATCAATCACCATGCCATCCAGCACTGCCAAAGTCAGTGGCAGGCTGATGGTAAATGTTGTGCCGCTGCCGGGTTCAGACTGGATCGTAACGCGCCCGCCCAAGGCAAGGATTGCGCTTTTGACCACATCCATCCCGACACCGCGCCCTGATAGATCCGAAACTTCGCTGGCGGTGGAAAATCCGGGCATGAACAGAAGGTTGTCAATTTCACCATCACTAAGTTGGGCGCTTTCCTGCACCAGCCCCTTCTCGATTGCGATTTGCAACACGCGAGGCCGGTTGATACCGGCACCATCATCCGAAACCTCGATAATGACACGACCAGAGCGGTGTCCGGCGCTCAAGGTTACGATACCTTCTTCGGCTTTTCCGGCAGCAAGGCGGTCGGCCGGTGCCTCAACGCCGTGATCGACTGCATTGCGGATCATATGGGTCAACGGATCTGCCAGCCGCTCGATCACGGTTTTATCGACTTCGGTTTCATCACCTATCGTTTTTAAGCGCACGGTTTTGCCGATCATCGAGGACGATTCCCGAATGATCCGACTCATCCGCTGGAACAGGGATTTTACCGGCTGGGCGCGGATCATCATCACGCTGTCCTGAATGTCGCGGGTCAGCTGCATGAATTCATCCAGCCCCTCGGCTACAGCCGTATTGGAAAGAAGATCAGCCTCGGCAACGCTTTGGGAAATCATTGCCTGATTGATCACCAACTCGCCGACCAGGTTCACCAGACGGTCAATCCGCTCCAGATCAACCCGAACTGTCGGACGGGGGGGTTTGGCGGCGGCGGATTTCGCTGGCGCGGGTGTGTCTTGGTTGGCGGGGACGGCTGGTAGGCTGACAACGGGTGTTGCTGCGGGGTGCTTATTGGTTGTTTCTGCGCCGGTGGTCGTCTGGTTGTCCATGGTGGAGAGTGGCGGCAAGGTTGGCTGAGCGCCATCAAGGGGTGGCGGCGCGGGTGGTGACGGTGGCGGCGGGGTATCATCGCCGCCGGACTGAGGGCTGGTGATTGTCAGGCTGCATAAATCCGCAACGAAATCAAAGACCTCTCGAACCGCGTCTTCCTCCTCATCTGTGGTCAGGTGGATTGTCCATGATAGATAGGATTTTTCCTCGTCTATGTCTGTAAGGGTAGGGATAGATGCGGTGTCACACATAACCTGTATATCCCCCATTTCGCGCAACAGACGCAGCAGGTGCAGAGGCTCGTTCCCTGAACTATAAAGCGAGCTGTCGGGGACAAAATGGATGGTATAACCATCTTCGAACATAGGGATATCGATGGCACTAACGGCATCAGTATCAACAGAACAAGCATCATCCAGTCCTAGATCAAGCGCCAGCGTCATCGGTTGGAAGTCGTCGATCTCTTCTTCGGGCTCGTCCGCAGCGCTGTGGCCCAGTATGGTTTCAAGATTGGTCAGCACGGCTTGGGTGCGGGTTTCGTCCTGATGCGTGTCATCGCGGGCAGCGCGGACCAGATCAGCGAGGATATCGCCGGATTGAAAAAACACCGATATTGCGTTGCGATCGGCGGTGATATTGCCCGACCGCACCCCGTCCAGAACCGTTTCAAGCTGATGGGCGAACCGCACCAAATCATCGAGGCCAAAAGCGCCCGCCCCGCCTTTGATCGAATGAACCGCCCGAAAAACAATGTTGATGGTTTCATCATCCGCGGCGCCATCATCCATGATCTGGAGCCCGTCTTGAAGGGATTCCAATAGTTCCTCGCATTCAACAAAGAACGACGCACGGATTTCGATCATTGGGTCATCATCATCCATCATGGTGCGTTCCTACCCTGTGACCATTTGCAAGGCGCGGATCAGTTTTTTCGGTTGAAACGGTTTCACGATCCAGCCGGTTGCGCCTGCATCACGGGCGCGTTGTTTTAATTCGGGCGCGCTCTCGGTGGTGAGCACCAAAATAGGAATGGCGCGGTACGCCTCGATTTTGCGCACCGCCACGATAAATTCAAACCCGTCCATGCGCGGCATGTTGATGTCGGTGATAATCGCGTCAGGGGCGGGCGACATTTCTTTCAAAACCTCGACCCCGTGCACTCCGTCTTCGGCCAGATGTGTGGTAAAGCCTGCCTGATTTATCGTCAGGTTCAGCATGTCGCGGATGGTGCGACTGTCGTCTACGGCTAGGATGTTCAGGCTCATGTTTATGCCACTCCGGTTAATGTATCGGGGGTAAATCCGTGCAAGGTGAGTTGGGTGACGCAGGTATCGCTGGGCGATGTCAGGTTGAATTTATGCCCCGCACTAACCCAATCGTTTGACGCAGCGATCAGGACTTGCAGGCACAGCGTGCCCATATGGGTCACGTTCGAGGCATCAACCTCGAGATCTTTTCCCGCCTGGCCGAGAATTTCGGCTTTCAATGCCGTCACCGCCCCGAAATCAAGGCGTTCCTGTAATGTAAGCACTGCTGTCATCGCACAGCCCCATGGCTGCTGCTGCCAAACCGTTTCACCAAAAATCCCCTTGTCAATCGTTCTCAATCGGTCGTTGGGACTGGTTTAGGTGGCGTGGGTTAACATAGACTTACATCAACAATGTTTTTTCCAATCTCATGGAAAAAATCAATTAATACGGTGTAAAACCAATGGGTTTAGCGTATAAATTAAAGTTGTATTAAGAGGCGAGGCTGGGCAGCCAGAGCACGATTGACGGAAACGCCACAAGTAATGCGATGGTAACTCCATCGGCAATAAAGAACGGTGTCACGCCGACAAACACGTCCTGCACAGACAGATCATCGCGCACCCCTGCCACCACGAAACAGTTCAATCCGATGGGTGGGGTGATCAGGCAGAATTCGGCCATTTTCACCACCAGAATGCCGAACCAGATGGCACACATCGGGCCGGACATACCAAAGGCGCTATCGGCGGCCGAGACAAACTCGCCACCGTTCAGCGCCATCACGGCAGGGTAGACCACGGGCAAAGTCAGCAGCAGCATGCCGATGGCGTCCATGAACATGCCCAGCACCGCATAGGCCAGCAGGATAAAAACCAGCGTCAGCATCGGTGATTGCTCCAGCGAGGTGATCCAGTCGGCGAATGCACCGGGCAGATCGGCAAAGCCCAAAAACCGCACATAGATCAAAACACCCCAGATGATGGTGAAGATCATCGCACTGAGTTTAGCGGTTTCCATCAGCGCGTCTTTGAGCTGGGTCCAGCGCATGCCTTTCATCATTGCCATGGTGAACACCACGAACGCGCCCAGTGCTCCGCCCTCGGTCGGGGTGCCCCATGCGTCGCCGCCAAACGGGTTATAGATGAAGAAGACGATGATGAAGACCACGAAAAAGATCGGGAAGGCGGGGGGCAGGGATTTGAACCGCTCGGCCCATGTGTAGCCCTTCATCGCGGGGCCAACGCTGGGCCAGATGACCGCCATGCCGATAATCAGCAGGGTATAGACCAAGGCGGAAAACGCGCCCGGCACGAAACCGGCCAACAGCAGTTTGCCCACGTCCTGCTCCACTATGATCGCGTAAATCACCAGGATCGCCGAGGGCGGAATCAGGCTGGCTAGGGTGCCCGCCGCCGCAACCACGCCCGCAGCAAAGCGTTTGTTATAGCCAGCCTCGAGCATTTCGGGGATGGCTATACGGGCAAACACCGCAGCGGTCGCCACAGACGCGCCTGACACTGCGGCAAAGCCTGCCGTGGCAAATACCGTCGCCACCGCCATGCCGCCCGGCACCCAACCGACCCAGCGTTTGGCGGCCTCGAACAACGCCTTGGTCAGGCCCGCGTAATAGGCGAGGTATCCGATCAGGATGAAGGTCGGGATTAGTGACAACGCTTGCGAGGCGACCTTGGAGTGGGGCACTTGACCCGCCACCTTGATCGACACAATCAGTGCCTTGCCGAATTGATCCGGCGCGTAGCCGAATTTGGCCCAGAATATCCAGACAAGCCCGACAAGCCCCGCCATGCCCGCCGCAAACGCCACCCGCATGCCCAGCACCACCAGCACCAGCATACCGCCCGATACGACTAGCCCGATATCAATAGGATCCATCAGGATTCTCCCGCTTTATCGTAATCCGTGACGTGTTCGGCTTCTTGGGCCGCCTGTGCTGCCGCCGACATAACCAGCGGCACCGCGACAGGTTCGCTTAACCCGAGCCAGAAGGCCCGCCCATACCCCGCCAACTGCACCATGAACCGTAAGGACAGCACCGAAAACGCGACCGGAACCAGCAGTTTGGCCGGCCACAGCGGGATGGCAATGTCGATTGATGAATCATTGCTCCAAAGCGGGCGACCGAAATCGAAACTGCGCAGGAAATGTGAAAACGCACCGTAAACCAGCGCCAGCATCAGGATTAGCATCGCCAGCGTGGTGATAAATTCAGCCAGCCACAAAGCCCGACCGCGCAATTTTCCGACCAGAATATCCATGCGGATATGGCCGCCGTCGCGCTGGGTATAGGACACCCCCATAAAGGCAATCAGCGGCATCACCTGTTCGATCCAGTCAACATAGCCGGGCAGGGGCGCGTTGAATAAATTGCGCCCGCCAACGGACACCACGGCAAGGATCATCAGCGAAAACACCGCCATGCCGCTAACCAGCGCCAGTATGCGTTCAACTTTGTATAGTTTCCTGTCCAGACGGCTGAGTGTCGAGCCATCCTCCAGCACACTCGCGCCACCGGCCATGTGCATCCCCCCTGTTTATTGTTGGGGTGACATAGCCAGATAATGGGGGGGAGGCAAGGTGGTGAGAACAATTTTTATTGTGTGCGCTCCCGCACGGGACCGCGCTTCATAATGTAATGTAGAGGTTTCAATTTACTGTTGGATGGGCGCAAGCCTGATAAAGAAGCGGTGGATTGGCGACCACCCTATGCCCGCAGAATTTTCACTCTAACCAGCACCATTCCCAAACCCATTGCCAAAACCACCCCCGATGTTCTTCCCCATCCTCCAGCGGGGATAGGTTCCTTGATCGCCGGAAAATTCAAAGACGAACTCTAGATGTAGGTCCTCCCGTTGCTCTGAAAACGAGTTTTCAAGGAGAAACGAACAATCCAAGTTCAAGAAGAACGATATGACCTTTCCATCTTCCATTTGAGCCCCTCTTGGGAAGTCCTTAAAGGACTTGAGTTCTCTAGCGTCGGAAAACTCTGCAAGAATGGAATCGTAGAATAACTTTAAATCTCTAGCAGAAAACTTAGTCACCTCCCCGATTTCCCTAGTGTGCCATGTTTCCAATTCAACATATTGTTCGTCAGTAACGTTCCATGAAACTGTGTGTGTGGAATGCGCTGGGATCACTGTTTTCACAGTATTTTCAAAGTACAAATCAAAACCCGCCTGATCGAGGATGGTGACAGTAGGAACACCATTACTTTCGGAAGGGAATTTCTTTTCGCTAAAAGTAACACCTTCACGAGTGCTACATTGCAGTGAATCATCAACTATCAAAGTCTCTTCCGAGAGATTAGTGATTTGGGCGCTGATTGAAAAGTCGACCAGCTGCGAAATATTTCCGTTTGGCCCCGCAATATTATCTGGGAAAAAAGACAGAACGCTATACTTCGGGCTTTTGTCAGACAGAGATGAAACTACTAGGTTTACCGTTGCAGGCAATAAGGCGATGATAGCTACAATTAGGCTAAGCGCAGGTGCCAACGATAAAAAGTGACGGCTGCGGTTCTGAAATGAATGGCACACCGCGCATTTTTTCGCGTTTTTTTTGATTTGTGATTTACAATCGACACATTCGCAAAATAGTTGTTTTTCCCCACTGCTCGCGCCCTCATCATTTTGTGTTTCTTGCTCAACCACGTGGCCTCTCCAAACTTCCTTAGTGAACATTCTGCTATGTTATTAGTATGGCTAATCGAACTTAGGCTCTCGCACAAGCGGGAGTTGTTTGGGTGCACGAGCTTGGTTATATATGGCTAGATGTGCTTGGTTTTTATCTGCTGCAATAAGACGTAGTTGGATGATTGGTCACACCCACCGTATCCCCTGAAACATTACGCCCCTTCACTTCATGCACAAATCTGGAACCGCGGCACCCACCGACCATGCGCCCACCCGGTCGGGCGCTGCCATTTTTGCAAATAGGCCTGCCGCAGATCATCCACGGCAGGCCCAATTCATTTACAGTCGCTTTGCGTCGCCTACATGCGCTCTTTCTTCAGCGTATCCATCACAAGATCATACAACTCTTGCGCAGGCAGCCCTTGGGCAGACATATCCTTGATCCATTGCTTGCGGATCGGGTCAGCAGCGGCAGCGCGGAAGGCCGCTAGGTCGTCGTCCGAAATGGTGACGCGTTTCACGCCTTTTTCTTCCAGAATGCCGTCCCATTTGACCAGCAGTTCTTCGTAGTTGGTAACGTAATGCGCAATCGCTTCGTCAACCGAACCGTCAAGTGCTTCGCGCTCGCTGTCAGACAGCGCATTATAGGCGTCGATGTTGACCACAACAGGGCAGTTCACCGTGCCGGGGTTCAGGTTCTCGGTCCACCATTCGGCAATGTCGATTGTGCGGAATGCCAGATGCGCGTGGGGTGCGAAGGCCACCGTGTCGACCACGCCGGATTCCATCGCGTTATAGGCTTCGGTCGCGGTTACCGATGTCGGAACCGCGCCAACAGCTGCGAAGGCTTTGCCAACGCCGCCGGTTGCCCGAACCCGCATGCCGTTCATCGCGGCCAATGTGCTGCGCGGATCACCGGTGCCAACGATGTTATATTGCGGCATTGGGGATGTCATCAGCAGCTTGGCGTTCCAGCGGGCCAGATCGGCCTGAACCGCAGGGTGGGCGTAAACCGCGTTAGACACGGCGACCTCTTCAGCCAAGTTGGCAACGCCAAGGAACGGCAGTTCCAGCACGGTGATGGTCGGGTTCTTGTCACGGTGATAGCCAGCACAGAACTGCGCCATTTCAAACGCGCCAATCGAAATTCCGTCCAGATTTTCCTTGTTCTTGGACAGACCACCGTAGGAAATATTCAGGGTGAACTCGCCGCCGGTCTTCTGGGACACCAGCTCGGCCAGCTTCTCGATGTGCTCGGTGAATGCACGGCGCTTGCCCCAGACTGACACGTTCCACTCTGTCGCCATAGCTTCGCCAGCGAATGCCACAGCAAGGGCAGCAACGGCCACACGGCCAAATAGATGTTTCATAAAGTCTCTCTCCCAGATGTTATAATATGGCCGTTAAGGTAGCTTGCCCCGTAGGGAAGTCCAGCAAAATGTTGACCATTCGATAAAGAGCAGCAAGGATGTCGAAAAAGGAGAATGATCATGCCTGCCCCCGAAAATAGACTAAAAAAAGCCCTCGCCAACGGGGATATGCAAATCGGCCTGTGGCTGGGAACAGCCCACCCGATGCTGGCCGAAATAGCTGCCTCGGCGGGGTATGACTGGTGCCTGATTGATGGTGAACACGGGCCGAATGACGTGCCTTTGATCCTCGCGCAGATGCAGGCGATGAGCGGTGGGGATGCTTCCGTTGTGGTGCGGGTGCCGATTGGTCAGGACTGGTTGCTGAAACAGGTGCTGGATATCGGCGCGCAAACTGTGATGGTGCCGATGGTGGAGACGGCCGATCAGGCCGCCGCCATGGTGCGCGCCGTGCGGTATCCGCCGGATGGTGTGCGGGGCTTGGCCAACTCAATGATCCGCGCCTCGGGCTATAACGCGATCACGGATTACCCTGCCACCGCGAACGATGAAATCTGCCTGATCGTGCAGGTCGAAAGTGCGCTGGCGATTGAAAACATCGACGCGATTGCTTCCGTAGAGGGGGTAGACGTGGTGTTCATCGGCCCGTCCGATTTGTCGGCCGACATGGGGTATACTGGCAACGCGAGCGCCCCCAAAGTGACAGCTGCCATCAAACACGCCGTAACCCGCATCCGCGCGGCGGGCAAAGCGGCGGGCATCATCGGCGGCGGAGACTTTGCTGAGATGCGCGACATCGGGGTGACGTTTCTAGGGGTGGGCGCGGATGTGACGGTGATCGCTGGGGCGCTGCGCGGGCTGGTGGCTGAGACGCGGGAGAGGTTGGGGTGAGATTTACAGTAAGCGGTGTCCCAGCCCCACCTTACGTTTGAGTTTGTAATCTGCGAGTCCTTCTTTTCTGATTATTGGAAGGATTTTCTCAATGGAGCACTCAACGGAGCTACGGGCTGAGTCAGGGCTGATGTC
>NZ_JBSMEZ010000130.1:0-2302 GCF_056498605.1 Profundibacter sp. | reverse complement strand
ATTGCAGCTCGTCCCAGCTTGGATAGGCCGGGGTGCAGCCATGGCGAGACACCGCAAATGCGCCGCAAGCATTGGCCCATGTCAGCGATGTTTCCCAGTTTTCGCCCTTTAGCCAGCCGCGCAGCAGGCCCGACATGAACCCGTCGCCAGCCCCCAACACGTTGAACACTTCAATGGGAAAGGCAGGGCCGGAAATACCCTGATCGAGATCATCGGCAACGGGGCCAGTAAAGGCCACCGCCCCCATCGGGCCGCGCTTGCAAACCAGTGTTGCCGCTGTCAACGTCCGCACGTTTTTAAGGGCCTGTAGGGTGTCGGTGGTGCCGCCGGCGATATGGAACTCCTCTTCGGTGCCCACAATCAGGTCAAACAGCGCCAGCGCCTTTTGTAGGCGCGCGGTTACCGCCGGACTGTCGATAAACCGCTCTTCGCCCGCCCCGTGCCCGGCAAGCCCCCAAAGGTTGGGTCGGTAGTCGATATCCAACGCGGTTTTCGCCCCGCTTTCGCGCGCAAGCCGCAGGGCCTTCAGCACCGCCGCTTCTGTATTGTCATGGCTCAGGTGGGTGCCGGTCACCGTCACACAGCGGCTGTCGCGGATCAGATCAGGGTCAATGTCATCTTCGCACAGCGCCATGTCGGCACAGTTTTCACGATAAAAAATCAGCGGGAAGTGTTCATCATCACGAATGCCGAGTAGCACCAGAGCCGTCAGGCGATCAGGGTCGGTAATGACGCCGCGAACATCCACACCTTCGGCGGCCAGTTCCTCGCGAATGAATCGGCCCATATGCTCGTCGCCCACACGCGTGATCAGCGCCGATTTCAGGCCCAGACGCGCGCATCCGGCTGCAATGTTGGTAGGGGAGCCGCCGATATATTTGTTAAACGACCTCATATCTTCAAGCCGCCCACCGATCTGCACGCCGTAAAGATCAACCGAGGATCGACCAATGGTCACAATATCGAGTTTCACAGGCTCTCCCTTCAGGCGAAACCGCACTATGCCGCAGCGGCCACCATATATAAATTTCAATTGATATAATTATAGAATATCAATTCCAAAAAAGAAACCCGTGAAATTTAATTTTCATCCGCAGCAAGTCCGCAGCGCGTGCCAACGGCAACAGCTAAAGTTATTGCCAGAGACAGGGGGGCGGTCAGGGCGCGAAACGATCCAACATCTGCCTCCGAAACTGTCAGAATGGTAGCCTCCAAATGGTGCAGAGGGGAGTTTATGGTGTCTGTAATCGCAACAATATTGCACCCTCGGCTCCGCGCGAATGTCGCAAGCTCAAGGGTATCTTGCGTATAGGGCGCAAAGGTTATGGCCACCAGAATATCGTCCGGCAGAATGGCGTGACGGTGATCCAGATTGCCAAATTTGCCGTGCAGCATGGCCGGCACGTTCATTTTTTCGAGCGCATAGGCAAGATAGGTCGCAACCGGAAAGGCGCGGCTGAGGCCAATGATGTGAATCATCCGCGCCTTTGCCATCGCAGCTACCGCGTGTTCGAGCGTGTCCGGATCGACCGAACTGGCGAGGCTTTCCAGTGACGCCCGGCCAGCATCGATAAACTCGGCCAGCAGGCTAGAGGGGCTTTCTTCGCCATCGGCACGCAATGATTTGAGGCGGGTCGCATAGTCGGGCCAGCGCTGCACAAAAGTATCCCGAAACATCCGCTGCATTTCTGAATAGCCCGAAAACCCCATCAACTGGCAAAAGCGCATAAAAGCCGATGGCTGCACCCCGGCTGCCTTTGAAAGGTCCGCAACCGTTGACACGGCAATGATATCGGTATTTCGGGCTTCATAATCAGCACATTGGCGCAAACGCTTTGGTAAGGTGCCAGTCAGTTCAACCAACCTGATCTGGAACTCTTCAATCGTTTTGGGGGCGTCTGGCTTTGTCATTGCGTTTCTTTCATTTTGGGTTGACAGGGCGTTGCCTATATCGCATTCCGTTGGATGGAAAATATATTCTACCGAAGGTGGGGCGTAAAGTCCAACCAGAATCGGCATTCGCAAATCTAGCAAAGGTTGAACAGATGACAATACGATTTGCCCTTTTAGGGGCCGGGCGCATCGGGCAGGTCCATGCGAGGGCGGTGGGCGCTAACGGGCGTGCAACACTGATCGCGGTCGCCGATGCCTTTGAGGATGCCGCCAGCGCGTTGGTTGCAGATTTTGGCGGCGAGGTGCGCAGTATCGAGGCCATCGCCGCATCAGACGATATCGACGCGGTGCTTATCTGCACCCCGACCAACACCCATGCCGATCTTATTGAAAAGTTTGCCCGGGCCGG
>NZ_JBSMEZ010000129.1:0-19937 GCF_056498605.1 Profundibacter sp. | reverse complement strand
TGCCCAACATGGAAAAGAAAATCCGCAACCGCATTAAACGCGAAGGGTTCTGGATGCGCTAGGAATGCGCGGATACTCCTTAAGGAATTCAGTAAGAATCTTCGCTGTTGCGGCCTGAATATTGAGGCATATCAACGACAAATCCACCCAGAAATGCGAGACTCACGATTGAGAGAACCAGCGAGATTTGGTTCTTGGTGATCGAGGGGTCACCCTCTTGATCTAGGAAGGGGACTTGGGGCGAAAACTCCAACTCTCGGAATCAGAGAAAAGGAGAAAGATTATGAAAGCTCTTAGCAAAAGGCTCACAGCGATTGTAACAGTTTTTGCCATTCTTGTTTTGGCCAATTGTAGTTTGGCTGAAAATCAAGTTACAAAAATCCCTTACCCGACAGAAAGCCATGGTGATGGAGGTGGTCATCACCACTAACAAACGCACGTAAAATTTTCCTCCCCCGTCTAGATCATTGTTCTGAAATGGCAGACGGGGGAGGATATTATTTGCCGGGTTTCTCAAAATTGGAAGGTTACTAGCTGGTTTGTTTACCCCGAGGAATATCGGTTCTTTTCCGACGTCCAGTGTTGTCTGCCCCCAAGCCTTCGCTTAGGCTGCGTTGTACATTTCATAAGGACGCGTTTGATGACCGATACCCCCACCTACGGCTTTGATACCTTGCAAATTCATGCAGGCGCACGCCCTGATCCAGCCACAGGCGCGCGGCAAACCCCGATTTACCAGACCACGGCCTATGTGTTTCGCGATACAGATCACGCGGCCGCGCTGTTTAACGTGCAAGAGGTCGGATATATCTATTCACGGCTGACCAACCCGACGGTTGCCGTGCTGCAAGAACGCATTGCCACGCTTGAGGGCGGTGCCGGTTCTGTGTGCTGCTCGTCTGGTCACGCGGCGCAAATCATGGCGCTGTTTCCGCTGATGTCGCCGGGGATGAACATCGTTGCCTCGACCCGCGCCTATGGCGGCACCATCACCCAGTTCAGCCAAACCATCAAACGCTTCGGCTGGTCCGCAACCTTTGTTGATTTTGATGACGAAGCTGCCGTGAAGGCCGCGATTGATGAAAACACCCGCGCCATATTTTGCGAGAGCATCGCCAATCCGGGCGGCTATATCACCGATCTGGATGCGATTGCCGCGATTGCCAATGCCGCGCAAATCCCGCTGATTGTTGATAACACCACCGCCACGCCCTACCTGTGTCAGCCGTTCCAACACGGGGCGGCGCTGGTGGTGCATTCGACCACCAAATACCTGACCGGCAATGGCACTGTCACGGGCGGCTGTGTGGTGGATAGCGGCACATTTGACTGGTCGGCGACGGATAAGTTTCCATCCCTGTCGCAACCCGAGCCCGCCTATCACGGGCTGAAATTCCACGAAACATTCGGCCCGCTGGCCTTTACCCTGCACGGCATCGCCATTGGCCTGCGTGATCTGGGGATGACGATGAACCCGCAGGCGGCGCATTACACATTGATGGGGATTGAAACCCTGTCACTGCGTATGGAACGCCATGTCGCCAACGCCAAAAAGATCGCAACATGGCTGGAGACCGATCCGCGTATTGATGCCGTGACCTATGCCGGTCTGCCCTCAAGCCCCTACCAGAAACGCGGCCAGCGGATTTGCCCCAAAGGGGCTGGCGGGTTATTTACTATTGCGGTGAAAGGCGGCTACGAGGCTTGCGTGCGGTTGGTGGAAAACCTGAATATTTTCAGTCACGTCGCCAACCTTGGTGATGCGCGGTCCCTGATCCTGCATCCGGCATCAACCACCCACCGGCAGCTGACAGCCGAGCAACAAGAGGCCGCAGGTGCCGCCGCCAATGTGGTGCGGATTTCGATCGGGATCGAGGATGCCGATGATCTGATCGCCGATCTGGATCAGGCGCTGGCAACCGCGACGGCCTAATCGGCGATTGCAAAAACAATGGTGATGGTGGCCCCCACCGTCATCTCGCCTTGCGCAACAGGCACGGCACGGCTTTGCATCATATCAGCCTCCATTGCCATCATTACAGGGCTTGTGCCACGTGATGCGGCCTCGGAAATTGTCAGCACATCGCCCAGTTTCACACCCGCCGCCGCCGCATATAGCAGCGCCTTGCGACGTGCATCCGCCACCGCATCCTGACGCGCGGCATCTTGCGCTGGCTGCGGTTCCTGCAAACCAAAGCGCAGCCCGTGAAACGTGTTGGCACCGTTCTGCACCACAGCATCCAATACGCCGCCCAGTTTATCCAGATCGCGCACCCGTACGGAAAGCGTATTTGATGCGACAAACCCGATTATTTTAGGCTTGCCTGAACTGCTTGCCTGCCTGTTGTCCCAGCGCGGCGATAGGGATATATTGTTGGTCTGCACATCGCGCTTCTCAATCCCTGCTTCCGCCAACTGTAGCAAAACTCCTTCCAATGAATCCGTGTTCCGATTCATTGCGCTTTTCGCAGTTTTTGCCTCGGTAGAAACCCCCATCGAAACCGTCGCCATATCGGGGATGATTTCAACCGCGCCCTGCCCGACAACCGTAATCCCGCGCGTCACATCTTGGGCATAAACCGGCGTTGCTGCCAGCAAAACCAGTGCAATCATTAACTTTCGCATTGTGTATCCTTTCAGGTTTTCTACATGCTTCAATGATATGACGTGTCTCGCAACCATTTCCTTGGGTGTTTTTCTTTCATTCGGCGAAAACCTGCTGTAATGTGACTTAAGGCGGCAACTTGTCTGCTGACACTCGAACTTTATGTGCTAGATCAACACGATGAAGCCAAATTTTGCCCTAGACCTAAGCCATGAAGGTATTGGCCTGCTCCACCGCGGGGCAGATGGCTGGCATACCGTTGGCGAAGTGTCGCTGGATGATACCGAATTCAACGAAAAACTGGGCTATTTGCGTCAAACTGCTGCTGCGCTGGAAAACGGCGGAGTGACCACCAAGCTGGTGATCCCAAATTCGCAAATCCTGTTCAAAACGGTCGAGGCCAAAGGCCCGTCCGAGGCCGAGCGCGACATCCAGATCCGCGCGGCCCTTGATGGCACCACACCATATGAGGTTGATGATCTGGTTTATGACTGGGCCATGATTGATGGTGCGGATGATGGCACTGTGCGTGTTGCCGCCGTTGCGCGTGAAACCCTGACCGAGGCCGAGGCCTTTGCCAATGAGCACGGCTTTAACCCGCTTTCATTCGTCGCCATTCCCGAAAATGGCCATTTTTCAACGAACGAGCCGTTTTTCGGGGTGAGCAAATCTGCAGGTGCCCTGCTGGATAGCACCCAAACGGTCGAGCGCGACAATGAGCTGATCCGTGTTCTTGGGCCTGTCACCAAACCCGTTGTCCCGCCCAAGGAAGAAACCGCGCCAGAGCCGGAACCGCAAATTGAACCAGAAGCCCCCCCAGAGGAGCCCGTTGTCGCGGACAGTCCTGATTTGGGTTCCGAACCAGAGCCCACCCCAGAACCGGAAGAGGTGAGCGAAAAGCTGCAAACCCCGCCTGCTCCTGTGGAGGATGAACCTGATGAGGCCCCTGCTGATGATCTCCCTGCGGATACCGTAGAAGAGCCAGATTTGGTCGGAATCATATCAGCCGAACTGCCAGAACTGGATGTACCTCCCCCTGATATCCCTGCTCCCGCATTTTCAACGCGGCGCGATAACAGCTCGGTTGCAACCACGGATCGGGCGCTTGACCGGATCGAAAAGATCGAATCCAGACTTGTGATACTGCCCGAAGGCACAACCTCGCTCGCACCAATACTGGGGGGCGTCAGTCGTAAGGTCGTATCCGAGCCCGAACCGGAAACTCCGGTCCCGCCATCAGTTTCCAAACCATCTGTCACCCCTCCGCCACCAGTGACCATCGCACCATCCGAGCCAGCTGCGGCCACAGTTACCAACACTACCGCCATGGCCGGTGCGGGCCCCATGATCGACTCGGGCCCACCACAGCCAGTGCTGCGACAAGACGAAGAACAGTCGATGACCGTGTTTGGGGCGCGCAAAAAACCAAAGCAGCGCGGCAAGCCACGGTATCTGGGCCTGACCCTGATGTTGCTGCTGCTGGCGGTTCTTGCCGCGATTGTGCTGTGGTCCTCGTTTTTCCTGAATGACAAAGGCGCCTTTTGGGGCGGCGGCCAAGGTGAAACACCCGTGGACCCGCCCCAAACCGCGGTTGCCGACTCGACCAATTCTGTCAGTGATGCTCTGGCCGCGCTGACCGTGCCAACAATTACACGCACACCCGAAATACAGCCAGCGCCATTGCCCGAACCTGAACAAATCGCAACACCCACCCCGTTGCCGGTTCTGCCCGTTGCGTTAACACCGCAAGAGGCACTTGCAGCCTATGCCGACAATGGCATCTGGCAACTTGCACCCAAGGCCCCTAACTTGCCTCGGTCAGACGAAATCCAGTCGCTATTTGTGACATCAGTTGATCCGCAAATCACGTCGCACGATATTGTTGCGCTCCCTCCTGTCACCGACGACAGCAACGACATATCGCTGGAAACACAAGCCTCGCCCACAGCACACAACGTCGAATTTGTGCTGGACGAACGCGGATTGGTCATTCCCAGCATTGAGGGTACATTAACCCCCGACGGAGTATTTGTGTTTGCCGGACCACCGCCGGTTAAACCGCGTGCGCGCGGCAACAGGGTGCCGCAGGTGGTGGTCGAGGTAGACACACGGCTGGCCGGTTTCCGCCCCCGTGCCCGCCCGTCCAACCTAGTTCAGCAAAACGAGACCGCGCATGAGACCGAGCAATTGGGCGGATACACCCGTGCCCAATTGGCCACCCTACGCCCAAAACATCGGCCCATTGCACCAAAGGTTATCGAGGAGCGTGACGAAACGCCGACTGAGCAGGCAGTTGTTCTGTCCAGCACTCCGAAGCACCGCCCGCGCAATTTTGCCAGAGTGGTTGCCCGCGCCCAACGTGCCCCCGCAGCATCCGCCAACGCCCCGCGCGAAGTTGCCACCGCTGCCACCGCGGTGCCCCGCAGCCAGACTGTCGCGCCCAGCACGCCCACCCGCGCATCCGTGGCACGTTTGGCCACGACCAAAAATGCGATCAACCTGCACCGCACATCCCTGATCGGGATCTATGGATCACCCAGCAAGCGACGCGCATTGGTGCGCTTGTCCAATGGGCGTTACGTCAAGGTCAAGGTCGGCCAACGTGTGGATGGTGGCAAGGTGGCCGCCATTGGCGAAAGCGAATTGCGTTACGTCAAAGGCGGGCGCACCATTATCCTGCGGATGCCGAAAACCTGACATCTGTCGACCGGATATTGGGCCACGGATATCTCAAATATGTTTCTCGACCTCTGCCAAAAACGCATGCGGGTGATAAATGCTTGGGAGGGTCGCGTGGTATTGCGTCCCTTGCAGAACCAGAAACATGGGATATGACCGGATACTTAGCGCGGCGGCCCGACCAAACGCGACCTTAACCGACGGAGTTTGGTCGGTTGCATCCGCAATAGTCCCAACGTCCAGATCGGGAAAGCCATGGTCCTTGCAAAGTTGCACATAAGTATCCGGCGCATTCAAATCCCTCCCCTGCTAAAAATGAGTTTCCTGCAAAAGATGGGTAAATTCAAGATGCCGCTCGGGGGCACGATCCTGCATTTGAAGAATGGCCAGACTCGGCGGGGCCGAAGCCGTCAGCGGGGCGTCCAAGCCACCCCTCCAGCAGTTCGGCCAACTCCCCACCGGTCAGTGCATCAGGCGTGCCGATTTCATAGCTGTTTCCCGCCAGATCAGGGCGGGTAAGGGCGGCAACCGCGATTTTGGCCTGATCTTTGTGCGAGGTCCACATCACCTTTTGGGTTGCGGCCAATGGCGGGTAATCCAGTATGCCTTCGCTACGCAAGTGCGGCAAGAATAATTCTGGCTTGAGGTTTTCAAGGTAGATCGCTGGTTGCAAAACAATCGTCGGGATATCGCAAGCCAGAAGCGCCGCAACGGCCACCGTGGCCCCATCGGTTGTGATTGCTGAAGGGTAGCGCGACCCAGACGGTGCGCTGGTGGTAAACACCAGCAACGGCAGTGCAACCTCATGCGCGGCTTCGATCAGTGTGCCAAGCCAGTTTTGTGCATCCTCTGGCCCCAGTGGCATAGGTAAATGCACGAAGGCTGCATCTACATCGCGCAGCGCAGCCGTAACCGAGGCAAGGTCTGACAGATCGACAGCTGCCGCCTCTGTATTTGGATGCAGGGCAGCGACTTGCTGCGCATCCCGCGCCACGGCCCGCACCGTCATGCCTTGCGCTATGGCCCACTCAACAACCGGTGCGCCCTGCGTCCCTGTTGCTCCGAATACCGCTACTTTCTGGCTCATTGTGGTTCTCCTTGAGGAGGTAGTTACGATTCGTAACCACATGTAGGAGAGATTAAATGACCGCGAAAGGAGGCACTATTTCTTCTGGTAGGCACCGCGATGTAACCACCACTCCTGACCAAAGGCCATTAACAGCGCAAGACGACAACTGGATGCTGAACGACTATAGCGGTGCCTGTCCAGTGCGCGATGTGCTTGACCGGATTGGTGATAAATGGAGTGTCCTTGTGGTGCTGCGCCTTGGCCATAAATCCGAGCGGTTTCGCGCTTTGATGCGCTCGGTCGAGGGGGTTTCACAGCGGATGCTGACCGTCACCCTGCGTGGGCTTGAACGTGACGGGCTGGTCAATCGGCAGGTGTATGATACGCGGCCCCCAGCAGTTGAATACAGCCTCACACCGGTGGGCCGCTCTCTCTGCTTGACCACATCGCTGCCTTGGCCGACTGGGCGATTGAAAACGAGACCGGGATCAAATCTGCACAGCGCGCGTTTGATAGGTAAACGCTTCGCACTGCGCTGGATTATTCCGCCACCAGTTCCCCGCTTTCAATCTGCTCGCGTTCAATCGATTCAAACAACGCCTTGAAGTTACCTTCACCAAAGCCATCGTCACCTTTACGCTGGATAAACTCAAAAAAGATCGGCCCGATCACGGTTTTGCTGAATATTTGCAGCAGAATGCGGGTTTCGCCGCCATCCAGAACACCCTCGCCATCAATCAGAATGCCGTGCTTCATCATCTTGGCCAAAGGCTCGGTATGATCCACCACACGTTCGTGGCTCATCTCGTAATAGGCCTTGGGGGGGCCAGGCATAAACTCCAACCCCTTATCGGCAATCGCATCAGTTGACGCATAGATATCATCCGTCCCTACTGCGATATGCTGGATGCCTTCGCCGTTATAGCGCTTCAGATAGGCCACGATCTGCCCCTTTTCGCCACGATCCTCGTTCACAGGGATGCGAATACGCCCGCAAGGCGAAGTCAACGCGCGGCTAAACAGGCCCGTATGTTTGCCCTGAATATCAAAGAACCGGATTTCCTTGAAATTGAACAGATCGGCGTAGAATTTGAACCACTTGTCCATATTACCCTTGTGAACATTGTTGGTCAGATGATCGAGGTAATAAAACCCGTCCCCAACCGGATGCGCATTCTCAATCCAGTCGAATTCGTCGTTATAGGGACTGGCGTCAAAATACTGGTCGATGAAGTAAATCAGCGACCCGCCGATGCCCAGAATTGCCGGCACATTCATGGTTTTGTCATTGTCGGTATAGGGCGTTGCCCCCTTCGATACCGCATGATCGAACGCCTTTTGCGCATCCACCACCCGCCACGCCATTGCCGGGGCACAGGGGCCGTGCAGATCGGCAAACCGCATAGAAAATGATCCGGCTTCAGAGTTCAGCAGATAACTGACATCGCCCTGTTTCCACAGCTCCACCGCTTTGCTTTTATGATTGGCGACGTGTTGATAGCCCATTTTGGTAAACAGATCGCGCAGCTGTTGCGGATCCTCATGGGCAAATTCGACAAATTCAAATCCATCGGTTCCGGCGGGGTTTTCTGCGCTGATCACAGATCGCGGGGCGTCATGCGGGAATGGTCCCATGATGTTTCTCCTGTTCGCTTGTTTCCATGCAAGCCTATCAAGATATATCCATAATTTGCGCGCATAATTACTGGACATGCGACTAATATATGCGGCAATATTACGAAATATATGATAATTACGCGGAATAACAGCATGTCTCTTGATAAAACTGACGCCCGTCTTTTGGCTGAACTGCAGAAAAATGCACACCTGACCGCCGCCGAACTTGGCGATATGCTTGCGCTTTCTCCCTCTCAGGCAGGACGTCGGCGTCAACGCCTGGAAATGGACGGCTATATCACCGGTTACGGTGCCAAACTTGACGCGCACCGCCTTGGCCTGACCGTTCAAGGGTTCGTGCAGGTGCAAATGGCAGCGCATGACATCAAGGCGGCAAAATCATTCGCCAGCCTGATTACATTGCGCCCCGAAGTGATCAGCGCCTGGACGCTAACCGGCGAAGCCGATTACCTGTTGCACGTCTATTGCGCCAATCTGGCCGCGCTAAATATCTTTATCCAGGAGGTGCTATTGCCCCACCCTGCTGTTGCCCGCGTGCAAAGCCAAATCGTGATGAACGAGTTAAAGGCCGACGCGCCGTTGCCAACCTGACCCCTTTTCGTTCCATAAATATCCGCGCCGCAGGCATAAAAACTCTAGCCGTCAGCCACCCCAGCCTCGGCGAACGTAGACATGCCCGAATGACAGGCAATTGCGCCCTTCAGCACCCCGATGGCCAACGCCCCACCCGAGCCCTCCCCGAGCCGCATATCCAGCGCCAGCAATGGCTCCTTGCCGATATTCTTCAAAATCATCCCATGCGCCGCCTCTGCCGATACATGGCCCGCAACCGTATGATCCAGCGCCCCTGTCACAGCCATTTCCAATACAGATGCGGCCGCTGAACAGATAAACCCGTCCAAAATCACCGGTATACGCAAAACCCGTGCCCGCGCAATCGCCCCAGCCATCGCCGCCAATTCGCGCCCGCCCAGACAGCGCAAAACCTGCAACGGGTCATCCAGCATATCCGCGTGCCGTGCCAACCCGTCCGCCACAACGCGGGTTTTGACTGCTAGCCCTGCGTCATCCACCCCCGTGCCGCGACCAGTCCAGTCTGCGGCCGCCCCCCCAAACAACGCCGCTGCAATTGCTGCTGCCGATGTGGTATTGCCGATGCCCATCTCGCCCGTCACCAACAGATCAGCCGACGCATCAATCGCGTTCCAACCGGTCATCAAGGCTGCAACCACCTCGGCTTCGAACATCGCTGCCTCAACCGTGAAATCCGCCGTCGGCGTGTCCAGTGACAGCGCATGTACATCCATTTTAGCGCCAAATGCCTTGGCCAGCTGGTTAATCGCCGCCCCGCCATGTTGAAAATTCATCACCATCTGCTCGGTCACTTCGGACGGAAACGCCGAAACGCCCTGCGCACAAACGCCGTGATTACCAGCAAAAATGATGATCTGCGGAGACGTTAGCGCTGGACGCGCATCACCACGCCACCCAGCATACCAGATTGCCAAATCCTCAAGACGGCCCAATGCACCCGGTGGTTTGGTCAGCTGGCCGTTGCGCGCTTCGGCCCCCGCCCGCGCCGCGGCATCCGCCGCAGGCAAGTCGTTCAAAATCGCGCGAAATTCGGCAAGCGTGGTAAAACTCATATCGGTCCCTCGTTGATCTTTCCCTGCCTTATTGGTTTAACGAATGAAGATGCGCAAGATACAATGAAAAGGCCCCCTTAATGTCAAAACCCGACACACCGCTGGTTATGTTTGCCGACATCCCGGCCGCCATCGGTCTGCTAAGCCGTTTACCGGTTCATTCGGACAGCAAACGCGGGGCGGCAGCGGCTTGGGCGTTTCCTGTTGTCGGGTTGATCCTCGGAACAATCGCCGCGGCCATCGGCTGGGTCTCTATGGCATTGGGGTTGTCAGCCAGTATGACGGCGGGCATCACCCTTGTATCGCTGATTATTACTACTGGAGCCATACACGAAGACGGATTGGCTGATACGGTCGACGGTCTGTGGGGGGGGGGGGACAAGGAACGCCGCCTTGAAATCATGAAAGACAGCCACATCGGCGCTTACGGCGTAATTGCGCTGGTGCTCTCGTTGCTCCTGCGATGGACAGCGCTTACGGCATTGGCACAGGCGGGCATGCTCACAACCACCCTGATCGCAGTTGCAACCCTGTCACGCGCACCAATGGTGGTTATGATGGCGCTCATGCCCAATGCACGCGACAGTGGATTGTCAGCCAGTGTCGGGCGAGTTGATATTAAAACCGCATTAATTGCTGTTGGTATCGCTATTTTCGCCGCTATGACACTGCTTGGCTGGTCCGGCATCACGGCAATTGTCGGCGCAATCATCTCTGGTTGCATCGTCACCTTGATCGCGATGCGCAAAATCGGTGGCCAAACCGGAGACATCCTCGGAGCCACGCAGCAAGTATCCGAGATCGCAGCCCTGATAACTCTCTCGACAGCTTTGATTTAAAGCCGCCACCCCAGTTTCTTCTTGCTATAAATACCTGCGCCGCAGGCTAATAGCGCTTGGGGCGCCGCCGGTAGGCGGCGCAACCCGATTTATGCAGCCGCCACAACCCGCGACATCAGAATATCAATGATCCCTTGGCGCGCATTGTCTTCGCCATCGCCAGCCACAGCGGCGAATTCACGGGTCAACCGTTCTAACGCGGCTTCATACAGCTGGCGTTCCGAATAGCTCTGCTCGCGCTGATCGTCGGTGCGGTGCAGATCGCGCACCACTTCGGCTATCGCGATCAAATCACCCGAATTGATCTTTTGCTCGTATTCTTGCGCACGGCGCGACCACATGGCCCGCTTTACCTTGGCCCTGCCCTTCAGGGTCTTGTTCGCATGTGCCACCACATCGGGCGACGACAAGGACCGCATCCCGACCTCGATTGCCTTGTCTGTAGGCACCCGCAGGGTCATCTTGTCTTTTTCAAACGCGATCACAAACAGTTCCAGCTTGAACCCTGCAACCTCTTGTTCCTCAACCGATACCACTTTGCCCACACCGTGGGACGGATACACAACAAATTCGTTTGGACGAAAATCCAGCTTCTTCGACTTACTCATTCAGGCCACTTTCTTGCTTGGCACCCTGAACGCCAAGCGGCATCCATTAGGTGATAAGAAACCACCCGTCAGGCAATCAGCACTGAGGGTGGTGACAGGTTTCAGTATTCATTTCACAGCCGAACATAGCAGAAATTACGTCCCACTAAAAGCGCAGCGGTGCAAAAGATGCGGATTTGCGTTGTTTTGCAGGCCGAAACGGCAGAATTTTGTGGATAAATACACCGGAATCCGGCGCTAAATCCACAGGCAGCGCGAATCGCTACTCGTTGCCTTCTCCGGGTTTCTCCGAGAAGTATTTTTCCAGCTTACCTTCTTCGCCATCGCGCTCTTCGGCATCGGGCAACTGGTCCCGCTTCTCGATGATCACAGGCCACAATTCGGAATATTTGCGGTTGAATTCAACCCATTTATCCGTGTCAGGTTCGGTATCGGGCCGGATCGCATCAGCAGGGCATTCCGGCTCGCACACACCACAGTCGATACATTCGTCCGGATGGATGACGAGCATATTCTCACCCTCGTAGAAACAGTCCACGGGGCAGACTTCGACACAGTCGGTGTATTTGCAGGCGATGCATTTGTCGTTAACGATGTAGGTCATATGGGCACTCTAGAATTTCGCTATCCGCGTCTAGCTATTCTGTTGTAGCGGATCAATCAAGGTATGAGCCACGCAAAAGACGTGCTGTGCGGCGATCTTTCTTGGTCGGGCGACCTTTTCGTTCGATCTGCGCGGCGGGCTCGTGTTTTTCTTCGGGTGGCGTCAGGTCATCATAAAGTGCCTGTGCCTCGGGGGCCGGACCGCGTCGCACCCCGATCGCTTCAATCCGGATCACCCTGATCCGGCGGGCTTGGGGAAAGGTTAAGGTATCCCCTGCCCCGACCATCACGCTGGCTTTGGCTATCCGGTTGCCGTTCACCCGCACATGCCCGCCCGTGACCAGTTTTGCTGCCAGCCCGCGAGTTTTGAAAAATCGTGCGTGCCAGAGCCATTTATCGACGCGCCCTTTATCAGCTGTTTGCATTTACCCCCCCAAAAAGAGCATCAGAATTCACCCGATCTTGGGGGGGATTCTGTTTCTATTCAATGCAAAATGCGGTGTGGCTCGTCGACCATAGGCTAACCTTTGTCCTTTAGCCCCATCAGCGCGGCAGCAAAGGGATTATCTGGGTCGATCTTCTTTTCTTTTTTCGGTGGTCGCGCCTGATAGGATTTGGCCCCGTCACGCTGCGGGCGTTTGCCCTGTGGTTTACCGCGCGGCTTGCCCTGTGGCTTACCTTGCGACTTGCGATCCCCGCCACCTTTGCGCACGTTGACCCAAGTGAAGGTATAAAACACCTCCTGCTCGGGTGGCTCGTCGGTTTTTGGCTCGGATTCAGGTGCTGACGCTTCGGTCTCGGCGGGTTTGGCTTCATCAGCTTTCGCGTCCCCGGCTTTGGCCTCTTCAGCCTTCACGTCTTCAACCGGCGCGGCTTTCACCTTCACCCGTTCGCCCTTCTCGCCCTTATAACCCAGCCCCTGCATCAAATCGGCAAACTGTTCCAGCGTCATGCCGGTGATCGACAGCATATCGGGTTTGGCCTCAAACCCGCTGCGGCTGTTTTCGGTGCGCAGCATATCGGCCAGACGTTCCAGCATATCAATGCGAATCGCGCGGCTGCCAGCGGCACGATAGCCCGACATGGTATCCCATCCGTCAGGCGCATCTTTTTCGGTCGGGATTGTCACCAGACCGGGGGGGGGACTTTCGGGAAATTCATCCAGTTTGCCTGCCAGCGACCACAGCACCAGACGCAAGCGCGTGGCGGCGGGTTTTAGCAGCAGCGGCATGAAAATGGTGAACTGGCCAAAACGGATACCGTGTTTGCGCAGGGTGGCGCGGGCGTCCTGATCCAGATCCTTGACCTCGGCTGCAACAGCCGTCCGTGGCACCACGCCAAACCCTTCAACCATGCGGAACGCGAACCCGCGCGCCATTGGCGTCAGGGTTTCATCCTTGGACAGCGCCAACAACGGTTCAAACAGGGTGGCGACCTTGCGATCAATAAAATGCTGCAAACGGCGCTGCACTTTGGTCATCACGTCCACGCCAGCCTCGTCATCAACGAATGCCACGACTTGGGGTTTCAGCGCATCATCGCCAGCCACCAGTTTGCCAACCGCATGCGCGCCCCACATCAAGCCACCTTGTTCGGTGAAATCAATCTCGGTATCGGGCGAGTTGTAAAACCGGTCCGCCAGCAGATGGAACTGCGGCACCAGCGCCGCAACGCTTGCCGCCCGCAGCGTCTTGGCTTCGTCCGCGTTTGCAGTTTTGTCCTGCGTAAAGCGGAACCCTTCCAGACGGCCAATGAGTTCACCCTCAACCGTCACTTCACCTTTGTCGTTCACGTCGGCCACGAGGCCCTCCTTCTGCTTCAACCGGCGCAGCAAAACGGATGTGCGCCGATCAACAAATCTTTGGGTCAGCCGCGCATGCAGCGCGTCTGATAGGCGGTCTTCTACAGCGCGAGTCGCCTCGCGCCAATGGGTTTCGTCATCAACCCAGCCCTTTCGCTGGGCGATATAGGTCCATGTGCGGATAAATGCCAACCGTTTGGACAGCGCATCAATGTCGCCATCAGGCCGGTCCACCCGTTTGATCTGTCGCGCCAGCCAGTCGTCGGGAATGCGGTTATACTGTTGTAAGTAAACGAAAACTTGTTCCAGAAGGGCGGCGTGTTCGGCATGACTGATACCGCGAAAATCAGGCACGCGGCAGACATCCCACAGCCGTTTCACGTCTTGTGGGCCGCCCAGATGTGCGGTGATTTCATCACGCGATGACAGGGTTTTGAGCGCCATCAGGTCGTCCGCCTCGCGCACACGGGTTAACCATTCGTCATCCGTGGGGGATTCGAGCGATGAAATCAGCCGTGCGGCATTACCAAATTCCAACTCTGTATTGCGCCATTGCAGCTTCTTAATGGGCGCAAACCGGTGGTTGGTGATAGCGTCGACCACGCCGTCCTCCAGCAAAGGGGCCTCGCCCGTCACCCCGAAACTGCCGTGTTGCATATACCGACCCGCACGGCCCGCGATCTGGGCCAGCTCATTAGGTTGCAAATGGCGCATCCGACGACCGTCAAATTTGGAAAGCGCCGAAAACGCGACATGGTTTATGTCAAGGTTCAGCCCCATTCCAATCGCATCGGTGGCCACCAGATAGTCCACCTCGCCGTTTTGATACATTTCGACCTGCGCATTGCGGGTGCGCGGGGAAAGGGCCCCCATCACCACCGCCGCCCCGCCCTTTTGGCGGCGCAGCAGTTCGGCAATGGCATACACATTATCAACTGAAAACCCGACAATAGCGCTGCGTCCGGGCATCCTGCTTATCTTTTTCGAACCTGCATAGACCAATTCACTTAACCGGTCGCGCCGGATGAATTGCGCCTTTGGCACCAGTTCGGCAATCGCACTGCGCATGGTGTCAGCACCCAGAAACAGGGTTTCCTGCCCGCCGCGGGCATGCAGCAGACGGTCGGTGAACACATGACCCCGTTCGGGGTCAGCGCACAGCTGAATTTCGTCAATCGCCAGAAAATCCGCGCCCAACCCCTCGGGCATCGCCTCGACGGTGCAGACCCAGTATTTGGCGCGCGGCGGCACCAGACGCTCCTCGCCGGTGACCAGCGCCACCACGTTTGCCCCGCGCAGGGCGACGATCTTGTCGTAAACCTCGCGCGCCAGCAAGCGCAGTGGCAGACCAATGATGCCGGTGCGGTGCCCCAGCATCCGTTCAATCGCATAATGGGTTTTGCCGGTGTTTGTCGGCCCCAAAACGGCTGTGATCCGTTGTTCGCTATACATTATACCTTGCCGCCCAGCGCCTAAAGCGCCACACCTTCAAGCCGTGACACAGCATCCAGCACGTCCTGATCATTCGGGACCAGTTCCAGAACCCCGCGATAGGTTTCAAGCGCCAGATCGGGCGTCTCCATCGCCTCTTGTATAACAGCCAGCCCCGTCATAGCCTCGAAATGGCGCGGATTTAGCGACAGTGCTGTGCGGATGTCGGCCAATGCGGGGCCGAAATAGCCCGCCTCGAAATAGGCAGCGGCGCGGGCATTATAGCCTTCGGCAAAATCCGGCGCATGATCCACAAGGGCGCTAAGATGGTCAATTGCCGCTTGGGCATCGCCATCCGCCAACGCATCTTCACCACGTTTCAACAGCAAATCCATCGAGGCCGAGCCCGAATCCGACCAGATCGTCATAATCTTGGCCGCGATTCTGTCCGATTCATCGGCCGGAACCGTCTGTAATTCGGCGAACAGGTCGTCGATATTCACCTCTTGGGCGGCCAGAGGTAGGGAAAACATGATTGTTACCGCAAATGCCGCAACGATATGTTTGTGAATAGGGTTGAATATGCTCATAACAGGATCAAGTTTAACGCATGCGTCGGGAATTATAAGCCCCTGATGTTCACAGTTTGAAAAAAGGAAGCCCGATGAGCGATGTAATTGAGAAAGCCGTAACCGCCCTGAACGAGAAAATCGAAGGCGGGTTTGACGGATTGGCCAAGTTTGTGATTGGCGACGAGGGCGCGATAATGATCGACAATGACGGGGCGCGGGCCGGTGACGAAGATGCCGATGTGACGCTAACGGCTGACGCGGATGTGTTTCAAGCAATCCTTGAGGGCGACACCAACCCGACAGCGGCATTTATGACCGGCAAGCTGAAGGTGGACGGCGATATGGGCATGGCGATGAAGCTGGCCTCGACACTGGCGTAAATCGTGGAAAGCGCACCCCTATATGATGATGTGGCCAAAGCGCCAAAAGGCGGGGCTGCCTATTGGCTGACCTGCAAGGACGGGGTGCGCATTCGTATCGGGGTGTGGGACAAGGGCGTGAACGGCACTGTCCTGCTGTTCCCCGGGCGCACCGAATATGTCGAGAAATACGGCCAGTCCGCCGGTGATTTGCAAGCCCGCGGCTATGCCACCATTACCATAGATTGGCGTGGTCAGGGTTTGGCGGATCGCCTACTGGATGATCCTGCCACGGGCCATGTGATGCATTTCACCAATTATCAGTATGATGTTCAGGCGATGGTCGATGCCGCGCGGGAACTGGGGATGCCAGAGCCGTTTTACCTGCTGTCCCATTCGATGGGGGGCTGCATTGCCCTGCGATCCCTGATTGAAGGGTTGGATGTGAAGGCCGCCGTGTTCAGCGCTCCGATGTGGGGTATTCTGATGGCGGCGCCGATACGCCCCTTGGCCCGCGGCATTGCCTGGGCCAGCCGCAGCATAGGGCTGGGCCATAAATACGCACCCGGCACCAATGCCGACAGCTATGTGGTGACAGCACCGTTTGCCGGTAACCTGCTGACCACCGACCCTGATATGTATGCCTATATGCAGGATCAGGCCGCAGCGCATCCGCAATTGCCGCTGGGTGGGCCCAGCATGCACTGGCTGTTCGAGGCGCTGACCGAAACCCGTGATTTGCAGGCGATGGATATGCCGCAAATCCCGACGGTCACCTATCTTGGCACCAATGAGCGGATCATTGATTCAAACGCGGTTATCAAGCTGATGGAGCAATGGCCGGATGGGCGTCTGGAAATGGTGGAAGGAGCCGAGCACGAGGTGCTGATGGAGACGCCCGCGACCCGCAAACATGTTTATGACGACATAACAGCGCTGTTTGGCCAACATCGCTAATCTGCGTGAACCACTTGCCTTTGCCCACCCAGTTTTTCAATTGCCAGTTCCACCACATCACCCGCCCGCAAGAACCGCTGTGGTTTCATCCCCACCCCAACGCCAGCTGGCGTGCCTGTTGAAATGATATCACCCGGATGCAGGGTCATAATCTGGCTAAGGTAGGAAATCACCTTGGCCACCGGAAATATCATATCCGAGGTATTGCCCGCCTGCATCACATCGCCGTTCACCGACAGCGTCAGCGCCAGATTTTGTACATCGCCCACCTCGTCCGGCGTCACCAGCCACGGCCCTAACGGCGCGAAGGTGTCGCAGCTTTTGCCCTTGGTCCATTGCCCACCTTGCTCCAGCTGCATTGCGCGCTCGGACACTTCATTCACCACCAGATACCCCGCCACATGGGACAATGCATCGGCTTCATCAACGTATTTCGCCGCGGTGCCAATGACGATGCCCAGTTCGGCCTCCCAATCGGTTTTTTTCGATCCACGCGGCATTACAATCGGGTCATTCGGGCCGGTGATTGCGCTGGTTGCTTTCAGGAACACCACAGGTTCCGCCGGTATATCCATATTCATTTCTGCCGCATGGCCATAATAATTCAACCCGATACAAACCAGCTTGCCAACATTTGAAACGGGCGGACCAAACCGCACCTCGCCCACAACCAGTGGCAGCGTTTCAGGCACCACATCGCCAAGCCGCCCCAGCGTCCCGCCGGACAGATCATCAATAACGCCGGATAAATCACGTAGATTTCCCGCCTGATCCAGAACTCCGGGTTTTTCCGCCCCGCTATCGCCATACCGCACAAATTTCATCTCGATACCTCCAATTAATTCCGGTACAACAAATGCCGAACACAATATCAGGTCAACCCCTTGCACCTGACCACCCCGCGCCCTTATGTGGTTGGAACCAGCAATCAAGAGGTTTTTCCATGCAATTTTCTATGCCCACCCCTGTTTTTGATGCCGCCAGCAGTGCCAGTGGCACTGACGATTTCGGCAATTTGCCCGAATGGGATTTAAGCGACCTGTATACCAGTGTTGATGCGCCGGAATTTGCCAATGATATGGAATGGCTGGAAACGGCCTGCGCCGATTTCGCCGCCAAATACGAGGGCAAGCTGGCCGATCTGGATGCGGGCGGATTGCTGGAGTGCGTGCAAGCCTACGAGGCGATCAGCACCACGGGCGGGCGCCTGATGTCATTTGCGGGTCTGCGCTATTACCAGAACACCACCGATGCGGATCGGGCGCAATTCATGCAGAACGCGCAGGAAAAGGTCACGGTATTCACCGCCCCTTTGGTGTTTTACACGCTGGAAATCAACCGTCTGGAGGATGCAGCACTTGACGGGATGCTAGACAGCAACGCTGACCTTGCCCGTTACAAACCGATCTTTGAACAACTGCGCGCGATGAAGCCCTATCAGTTATCGGACGAACTGGAGAAGTTCCTGCATGACCAGTCCAGCGTTGGCGCGTCCGCGTGGAACAAGCTTTTCGATGAAACCATCGCGGGGCTGATGTTCACTGTCGATGGTGAAGAAATGGGCATGGAGGCCACTCTGAACCTGTTGACCGAGCAGGACCGCGACAAACGCGAGGCCGCCGCCAAAGCATTGTCCAAAGTGTTTGGCGAGAACATCAAGCTGTTTTCACGGGTGCACAATACGCTGGCCAAAGAAAAGGCGATCGAGGATCAATGGCGCAATATGCCGACCCCGCAGACCGGACGGCACCTGTCAAACCATGTGGAGCCCGAAGTGGTCGAGGCGCTGCGCAACGCTGTTGTGGCCGCCTACCCGAAACTGTCGCATCGCTATTATGCGTTAAAAGCCAAATGGTTAGGGCTGGAAACCATGGAAGTGTGGGACCGCAACGCGCCCCTGCCGATGGAGAGCACCAAGACCGTGGACTGGGCAGACGCCGAGAAAATGGTGATGGACGCCTACGCCGCGTTTGACCCGCGCATGGCCGAGATTGCAGCGCCGTTTTTCACCGATGGCTGGATTGATGCGGGTGTGAAACCGGGCAAGGCACCGGGTGCATTCGCGCACCCAACCGTCACCACGGTGCACCCTTACGTGATGCTGAATTACCTCGGCAAACCGCGCGATGTGATGACATTGGCGCATGAATTGGGCCACGGTGTGCATCAGGTTTTGGCGGCAAAGCAGGGCGAACTCTTGTCCTCGACTCCGTTAACACTGGCCGAAACGGCATCGGTGTTCGGCGAAATGCTGACTTTCCGCAAACTGCTGGAAGGGGCCAAAACCAAAGAGGAGCGCCGTGTGCTTCTGGCCGGCAAGGTCGAGGACATGATCAACACTGTGGTGCGCCAAATCGCGTTCTACGACTTTGAATGCAAGCTGCATGCCGCCCGCGCCGAGGGCGAGCTGACACCGGATGACATCAACGCGCTGTGGATGTCGGTGCAGGCGGAATCGCTTGGCCCTGTGTTCAACTTTATGGAGGGGTACGAGACCTTCTGGTCCTACGTGCCGCATTTCGTGCATTCGCCGTTCTACGTCTACGCCTATGCGTTCGGCGATGGTCTCGTGAACGCGCTCTATGCGGTTTACGAGGAAGGCGACGAGGGGTTTCAGGAGAAGTATTTTGATATGCTGAAGGCGGGTGGCTCAAAACACCACAAAGAACTGCTGGCCCCGTTCGGGCTGGATGCGTCTGATCCGAAGTTCTGGGACAAGGGTTTGAGCATGATTTCGGGGATGATTGACGAGTTGGAAGCGATGGAAGGGTGATATGGCACGCCGCATGTCAGCGGTCTGAGCATCGGAATACACTAGACGGTATTTTTAAATCTGCCATTATTACAGTTCTAGAAATGGGGTAAGTTTTGAAAATTAGTTACATCACTGACGGGGGCTTCAATAAATCAGGTGGCTTTGTTGAAAACAAAGATCAAGGATCGGATAAGAGCACGATTTATGAGCGTCAGGGCTATCTAGGCGTTAGTATCAAATGCCGAGATTTATTAGGGCCTGTTGACGTTTAGGGATTCCCATTCTGTTTAAGTTCTGATTCAATGTTGCAAACAAAAGGAGAGCAGCTTTGATACGAACGGTTTTAACAGATAATCAATGGACTTTGATTGCCCC
>NZ_JBSMEZ010000128.1:0-26411 GCF_056498605.1 Profundibacter sp. | reverse complement strand
CCGCGCTCCTCCCCCCCCGGCCCCCTCCGCCCGGCGCCGCCGCCCCCCCCCGAGGTCCGCCCCCATCGGACGAAAGGCGCCTTCAGCAATATCACTATATATCTGCACGTTACTGACGATGATGTCTCTCATGCTTTCGATCCTCTCTACTTCCAAGAAAAGCATTTCAGTTGTGGGCGGATGCTGCAATATAAACCACCGAATTCCACGACCGTGATCAGTTGAACCCACCTTTCAAACCCGTCATTCACCAAAATCACTGTTAACCCCTAACGCGCATTTTATCATATGCGATTCATATGGTTTTCATATGCAATTCATATCCCTTATAACCACGCGCCCGCCGCCCGTTTCTGTTGTCCTCAAAACACGAAACCCAATCCGCACACCCCACCGCCGAAAAACCCCATGACTTGCCTGAACAATTCGGTCTATAGTGCCGGAAACCAAGGCAAATATGGTAAGGCAGGCATGACAAACACCGTACAACAGTTGGAAGAGCTGCGTGACAAGCTGATCGCGGACCCGGATGTTATTCTGGAAGACAAAGACCTGATGCGCGCGCTTGTATCGGCCAATGAGGCCCAAATGGGCAGCAATATCATTGACTTACGAGGCATCGCCATGGAACGGCTCGAGGCCCGCCTTGACCGCCTTGAGGACACCCACCGTTCCGTCATCGCCGCCGCTTACGAAAATCTGGCCGGCACCAATCAGGTGCATCGCGCCATCCTACGGATGCTGGACCCCGCCGAGTTTGAAAATTTCCTACGGGATCTGGACGGCGAAGTTGCCGATATTCTGGGCGTCGATTGTGTGCGTCTGGTGCTGGAATCCGTGCAAAACGAAAATGATCCGGCGGTGAAACGTCTTGGCGATGTGTTGAACGTTGCCGAGCCCGGTTTTATCGAGACATATCTGACCAACGGCAAGCGCAGCACCTCGCGCCAAGTGACCCTGCGCCAGATCAAACCCGAGACCGATGTGATCTATGGCGAAGCCTTTGACTGGATCCGTTCCGAGGCCGCCCTGAAACTGGATTTCGGCAATGGCCGTTTACCTGGTATGCTGGTGATGGGGTCCGAGGACCCGCACCACTTCAAACCCAACCAAGGCACTGATTTACTAGCCTTTTTCGCCGGTGTATTTGAACGGGCCATGCGTCGCTGGCTGTCATGACTCTGTGCGCCATATCCCCAGCGGCAACTGATACGCTCGAGGAATGGCTGACCACAATCAAAGCCCTGAACAACGCCGCCGACAATACAATCGAGGCCTACCGCACCGACCTATTAGGCTATCTCGCCTTCATCACCCAACATTTTGGCGATGCCACAGGCCTTGCACCCCTTAAACAGGTCAAAGTCACCGACATCCGCGCATGGATGGCACATGAGCGCGGGCGCGGGGTTTCCGCACGATCCTTGGCCCGCTCATTATCAGCCGTAAAATCCTTTTATCGCTGGTTGTCCGAACGCGACGGGTTTGACGCCACGGTCGTCCTGTCCGCCCGCTCGCCCCGCTTCCAGAAAAAACTGCCGCGCCCGCTGGCCGAAGACGCCGCCCGCGCGATGATCGAAACCGTCGAATTCCAGTCGGCAAACGAATGGGTCGCCGCCCGTGACGCCGCCGTGATCACCCTGCTATATGGCTGCGGCTTGCGGATATCCGAGGCCTTATCCCTAACCGGTGCCGACGTCCCCCTGCCCGACGTGCTGCGCATCACCGGCAAGGGCAACAAGACCCGCATCGTGCCGGTGATCGACGCCGCCCGCTCCGCCGTGTCCCGCTATTTACGCATCTGCCCCCACCCGCTGGACCCCACCGCCCCGCTGTTCCACGCCGTGCGTGGTGGCCCCCTACGGCCCCGCGCCATCCAAAAAGCAATGGAGGCCACCCGTATGCAGCTGGGCCTGCCCGCCACCGCCACACCGCACGCCATGCGCCATTCATTCGCCACTCACTTGCTAAGTGCGGGCGGTGATCTGCGTGCCATTCAGGAACTGCTGGGTCACGCCTCATTGTCGACCACACAGGCCTATACCTCGGTCGATACCGCGCGACTGATGGAAGTCTATGACAAGACCCATCCACGGGCATAAGGTAACGCCACATGTTCGCCAATCCGAATGCCCGCGCCGCTCTATTGGCCTTGTTTGCCTCGGCAGTCCTAAGCTTCATCGACAATTTCGTCTTCAGCGTCTCGAAGGAAGCCGGGATATGGCAATTTCAGGTCGTGCGCACCCTACTAGCGATCCCTTTGCTGCTGGTAATAGGCATGATGGCCTCTCATAGCTTGCGACCGGTTAACTGGGGGAAACTGGCCCTACGCAGCCTTACTGTGTCTACCGGCCTTCTAATCTATTTCGCCGCCCTTGGTGTTTTGCCGGTCGCACAGGCCGCTGCCGGCCTGTTCAGCGCCCCTATCTGGGTGCTGCTGTTTTCTGCCCTGTTGTTCTCGGCCCGTATTACACGGTTCCAACTCATGGCAATCTTTGCGGGGTTTGGGGGCGTGTTGATGCTTTTGCAGCCCGACCTACAGGCCCTGTCCAGACTCTCGCTATTGCCGCTGGCCGCAGGCGTGTTCTATGGGCTGGGAATGCTGCTCACACCGCACACTTGCGCCAAGGAAAGCCCGATCACCCTGACCATTGGCATATTCCTGACCATCGGCTTGATCAGCCTTGTGCTGCTGATTTATTTCACCGTCTTCCCATCCGCTGACCAAACCTTCTTAACCAAAGGCTGGGTCGCACCATCAGCCCGCTTCTTCTGGTTGACCCTGTTTCAAGCGGTCGGTGCGGTCATCGCGGTAAGCTGCATTTCCCAAGCCTACCGGATCGGCACACCACCTTACGTCGCGGTGATCGAATACTCGTTTCTGATTTTCGCCAGCCTCTGGGCATTTTTGCTGTGGGGCACGACCACAACCCCCCTTTCAATCGTCGGAATTGTGGTCATCCTGATCTCGGGCGCGGCCCTCTCAAAGCGGCAATGAAGACTGCTGCATTGCTCCCGATTCTTCTTTTCCCAAATATCTCCCGCGCGGAGCGCATAAACTCTGCTGCGCCGAATTAACCAACAGTTCATCCCTTGCCCCAAACCCGCAACGCTCGCCCAGTTAACCCAAAGACTGGTGAATATCATATGTAGGTAATCCATACGGTTTCCATACGATTTCCATATTGTAAAAATCCGCTCGCTTCCCTTGTTAACCTGCCTTTTTGTCGCGTTTCGTCCAGTCTAGGGAAACGTCCGGCAAAACCCACACCGAACGTTGCAATTTCCATCAAAGCCCATCCTGATATTGTCACCCATCAAAAAATACGCCATGACACTTTCATGACAGCACAATTACGCGCCATATCCGTTCATTTGTTCACCGCCACTGGCGCGGTTCTGGCCATGTTAGCTATGCTCGCCGCTGTGGATCAGAAATGGGATATGATGTTCCTCTGGCTGGTTGTCGCCTTTTTCGTCGACGGGATCGACGGGCCGCTGGCGCGTAAATACAACGTGAAAACCTATGCGCCGCAAATCGACGGCGAGCTGTTGGACCTGATCATTGACTATTTGACCTATGTGTTCATCCCCGCCTTTGCCCTGTTCAAATCGGGGCTTTTGCCCAACTGGACCGGCTGGATTGTAATCATTGTAATCACCTTTGCCAGCGCCTTGTATTTTGCAGATACGCGTATGAAAACAAAGGATAATTCATTTTCTGGCTTCCCCGGCTGCTGGAACATGGTTGTGCTGGTTCTGTTTGCAGTCGAGCCCAATTACTGGCTGATGCTGGCGCTGGTTGTCGGCCTGTCCATCACCATGTTCATCCCGCTAAAATTCGTCCACCCCGTGCGCACCGAACGCTGGCGCTCCATCACTTTGCCAATGGCGCTGGCGTGGACATTCTTTGCCGGTTGGGCCGCGTGGGTCGATTTCCATCCGCAAAGCTGGGCGCATTGGGGGCTGGTTGTCACCAGTATTTACCTGATCAGCGCAGGGATTTTGCAGCAAATTATACCCGCTAAAGCCGTGTAAGGATTACACCCGCCACGATCAATGCAACGGCTGCAACCTTGCCCTTGTTCATCCGTTCGCCAAAAACGACCCAACCAAGCAACACCGCAAACAAGATCGAGGTTTCACGCAGCGCCGCCACCAGCGCGATCGGCGCCACCGTCATCGCCCAGACTGCAATCGCATAGGCCCCGTAGGACGCCACAGCCGCAGTCATGCCCAACCCCCAAACCTTTGGTTTTGCGATAAAAACAACTCGTCCACGCAACCCGTAGGCCACCGGCACAAAGCCAACAGCATCGAATACAAACAGCCACGCAACATACATCACCGCATCCCCCGCCACGCGCGCGCCCATACCATCGACCAACGAATAGGCAGCGGTGGCGATGGCCGAACACAGCGCCAGCGGCACCAGCCGTCGGGACTCGCCATTGGCAAACACCCCGTGCGCCATTAGCAAGATGCCAAGCCCCAGCAGGGCGATGCCGATTTGTTCAAACCCGCCAATCACATCGGTCAGGAACAACACGCTGACAACCATCACCATCATCGGGGCCGCCCCGCGGGCAATCGGGTAAACACGGCTCAAATCGCCCTGCTCATAGGCAAAGGCCAGAAAGAATTTATAGGCTGAATGCAGCAGGCCTGATCCGATAACCCAGAACCAGACCTCGCCCTGTGGCATGGCGCGGGTTGTGGCGATCACCGCGCCCATGACGCCCTGCACCACGGTCATGATCAGCATACCGGTCAGCTTGTTGCCGCCGGTTTTGATCAGCGCATTCCATGTGGCATGCAGCAGCGCCGCCCCCATGACGGCCAGAAAAACGAATGTGGTCAAATCAACAGCCCCGCCGCCCCTTCATGGCGCAGCAATTGCACCTTTAGTTCAATTCCGGCCAAGCCCCCGCCATCACCGGAAAACCCGCCAAGGCCGGTTGCGCCCAGCACACGGTGACACGGGACAATCAACGGGATCGGATTGCCGCCACAGGCCTGCCCGATGGCTTGGGCGGGGATGTTCAACTGCTTGGAGATGTCGCCATAAGTGACTGTTTCACCGAAAGGAATTGCCAACATTGCATCACACACTGCTCGTTGGAAAACGCTGCCCTCTACCCGCAATGGCACATCAAATTCTGTGCGGGTGCCTGCGAAATATTCATCAATCTGGGCGCGGGCCTTGCGCAGCAATGGCGTGTCATCACGACCCTCTGCACCGCCCCATTTCACTGCAACAATCGCGCCGTCCTCCTCGGTGATTGTCAGAGGACCGGTCGGGGTGTCTATGGTTAAACAGGGCATGAGGAACCCTCGCGCATACGCGGGCCTATCGCAAGGCCCGCGTGTGTTTTCCTAGCTCAAGGCCGCATCACAGCGCCCGCAGACATCCGCGTGATCATGCTTGCCCACGTCCGGCAGGATTTTCCAGCAGCGCATACATTTCTGCCCCTCGGCGCGTTCAAATTCAACGCCCACGCCCTCGACTTCCGGCAAGCGGAACGCCGCATCAGGGATCGGGTCAGCCGACAGATGGATATCCGAGGTGATGCAGATATCGGCAAAGTTCACCGACTTGGCCGCGGCCAGCATATCGGCGTCACGGATGTGCACGGTCGGGCCTGCTTCTAGGCTCGCACCAATCACCTTTTCCTGACGCTGGATTTCAATCGCCCCCGTCACCACGCGGCGCACCTTGCGGATGGTCGCCCATTTCGCGGCCAAATCCTCATCCCGCCAACTATCGGGCGTTTCGGGGAAATCCTCCAGATGCACCGAAATATCATCGCCTTCATTACGCTGTAGCCAGACCTCTTCCATCGTGAAGGTCAGGATCGGGGCCAGCCATGTGGTCAGGCGGTGGTGCAACATATCCAGCACCGTCAGGGCCGCGCGGTTGGTGGCACTATCGCCATCACAATAGAGCGCGTCCTTGCGGATGTCGAAATAGAACGCCGACAAATCCAGCGTGGCAAATTCAAACAGGGCGCGGAACACGCCCTGGAAATCATAAGCCGCGTAGCCGTCACGCACCACTTGGTCCAGCTCGGCCAGACGGTGCAGCACCCAACGCTCCAGCTCGGGCATGTCGGCGGGTTCAACCACATCCTTGCGATCAAACTCGCTCAATGACCCCAGCATAAACCGCATGGTATTGCGCAAGCGCCGGTAACTGTCGGCGACACCTTTCAGAATTTCCGGCCCGATCCGCTGATCAGCGGTAAAGTCCACCTGCGCCACCCAGAGGCGCAAAATATCGGCACCATATTGTTTGACCACAGTGTCCGGCACGATGGTGTTGCCCAGCGATTTGGACATCTTCATGCCCTTTGCATCCAGCGTAAACCCGTGCGTTAAAACTCCGCGATAGGGCGCGCGACCATTGGTGCCACAGCTTTGCAACAAGGACGAATGGAACCAACCGCGATGCTGGTCGGTGCCCTCCAGATACAGATCGGCGATACCATCGTCCGAGCCATCTTCGCGGTCGCGCAGAACGAAGGCATGGGTCGAGCCACTATCGAACCACACGTCCAGAATGTCCGAAACCAGTTCCCATTCGTCCGGATTGTGATCCGAGCCTAGGAACCGCGCCTTGGCACCTTTTTCAAACCACGCATCCGCGCCCTCATTGCGAAACGCCTCGGCAATGCGTGCGTTCACCGCCGGATCACGCAGGATTTCGACCTGCCCATCACCCGCATCCTTGATGAAACACGTCAACGGCACGCCCCATGCGCGTTGCCGTGACATCACCCAGTCGGGGCGACTTTCGATCATTGAATACAGACGGTTACGGCCGGTTTTCGGCGTCCATTGCACGTTGTCGATCTCGGTCAGGGCACGTTCACGGATAGTCTTGCCATGCGTGTCCATCCCGTCACCCAGTTCCTTATCAATCGCCACAAACCACTGCGGCGTGTTGCGGAAAATCACCGGCGCTTTGGAGCGCCACGAGTGCGGATAGCTGTGCTTGATCCGGCCCCGAGCGATGAGTGCTCCGGCCTCGACCATCTTGGCGATCACCGCGTTGTTGGCTTTGCCCTCTTTGCCCTTGCGGTCATAAACCCGCAGTCCGGCAAAGAACGGCACAAACTCTTCAAAGGCGGAATCCTCGTTGACGTTATGGGTCATCCGGTCGGTCCAGCCGCGTTTGACGAAGGCTTCGTAGTCGTCGGCCCCGTGGGATGGGGCGGTGTGAACGAACCCCGTGCCTGCCTCGTCGGTGACGTGATCGCCGTCGATCATCGGGATATCATAGGCCCAGAAATCATCCATATTGGCAAACGGGTGACCCATTAGATCAATGTTCTCAGGATCAACATTCTCGACACGATTATAATGGGTTACTCTAGATTTTCCTAAAACATCCTCAGCCAAAGCGTCAGCCAGAACAAAGCGATCGCCTTTCGCTGCCCAACTTTCCTCTTCGGTGGCTTCAACCTCATACAACCCGTAAGAGATTTTTGGGTTGTATGCGACAGCTTTATTCGAGGGAATTGTCCATGGCGTCGTAGTCCAAATGATAACCGATGCGCCAAGCAAATTTTTCAATTTAACATCACTTTGGGACGTAACCTGTTTAATCGGGAACTTCACCCAGATCGTGTGGCTCTGATGATCGTGATATTCGATCTCGGCCTCAGCCAGCGCAGTTTTCTCAACCGGCGACCACATCACCGGCTTTGAGCCACGATAGAGCGAGCCGTTCATCACAAACTTCATGAACTCCTCGGCGATCACGGCCTCGGATGAGAAATCCATTGTCTTATACGGGTTAGCCCAGTTGCCTGTGATCCCCAGCCGCTTGAACTCATCGCGCTGAATGTCGACCCAACCCTCGGCAAACTTGCGGCACTCGCCACGCAGCTCGTTGATTGGCACAGCATCTTTGTCTTTGCCCTTGGCGCGGTATTGCTCCTCGACCTTCCATTCAATCGGCAGCCCGTGGCAATCCCAGCCCGGGATATAGCGCGCATCACGGCCCATCATTTGTTGCGACCGCACCACCATATCTTTGAGGATTTTGTTCAGCGCGTGACCGATGTGCAAATGGCCATTCGCATAGGGCGGGCCGTCATGCAGGGTGAAGGGTTTGCGCCCCTTGGCGGTTTCACGCAGGCGGTCATAAACACCGATTTGCGCCCAACGCGCCAGCCATTCAGGCTCGCGTTTTGGCAGGCCGGCCCGCATCGGAAAATCGGTTTTCGGCAGGTTCAGGGTGGATTTATAGTCGGGGGTATCAGGTGTGTCGGCGCACATAACGGCATCCTTGGATAGAGTATTTCAACTGGGTGAAGGGCGGCGCGACCATGTCATGCGCCTTTATCCCGACGGCTCTGGTTTCAGAGCGCCGGGCACGTAATTCGTATTATGGTCGCGAATATGCTGTTCATAGGGGGCGTTATAGGCGCACAAGGGCGTATCGTCCAGTGGGATAGGGCTAAGGTAGGGTATGGCAGGTAACAAGTTGGATATTGCGATAGCAGGGGCCGGTATTGGCGGGTTGGCGTCGGCGGCATTGCTGGCGGCGGACGGGCACAATGTGGTGGTGTTTGACCAGTTCGCCAAACCGTTGCCGGTGGGTTCGGGGCTGGTGATTCAACCCGTCGGGCAGGAGGTGCTGGCGCGGATCGGGGCGCTGGAAAGTGCCGTGGCCAATGGCAGCCGGATCACGCGGATGCTGGGACACGAGGCCGATAACGGGCGCCGCGTGCTGGATGTCTGGTATGACCGCAAGGCAGGTCAGCATTTTGGGCTGGCAATCCACCGCGCGGCACTGTTTGGGGCGATCCATGATGCGGCTTTGCGTGCGGGGGCGCGGATTGTGCCGAATGCACAGGTGGTGGCGGCCTCAGCGGGCATGTTGACCTTAGCAGGAGGGCAGAGCAAAGGCCCGTTTGACCTGATTATTGACGCCTGCGGCGCAAGCTCTCCCTTATCACCATTAAAGGCGCGATCCCTGCCATATGGCGCGATCTGGGGCACGGTGGATTGGCCGGAGGAAACTACATTAATGCCCGACATGCTAACGCAAGTTTATCGGCGCGCCGACCGGATGATTGGCGCGATGCCGATTGGCACAGGGGGTATGGGCACCACTAACAAAGCTGCGATATTCTGGTCCTTGGGGCGGGATGCGCATGAAGGTTGGGAAGCGGCGGGCCTTGCCGCATGGAAGGATGAGGCCAGCGCACTGTGGCCCGATATTGTCCCATTTCTGGATCAGGTGACGGACCCCGCACAAATGACCATGGCCCGCTACACCCACGGCACGCTACGCCGGCCTTATGGCGACCGTCTGGCCATCATTGGTGACGCTGCGCATCGCGCCAGCCCGCAATTGGGTCAGGGCGCGAATATGGCGCTGCTGGATGCGCTGGCCCTGCGCGAAGCGTTGCGGCGAGCCGAGGGTATGGCCGCGCTGAAGCTCTATGCCAAGGCTCGCCGCTGGCATGTGCGCAGCTATCAGTTAATGAGCCGTATTTTCACGCCACAATACCAATCCGACAGCCGTATTCTGCCGATTTTTCGGGACCGTGTGCTGTTTCCGCTGTCTATGCTACCCCCCGTGCCGCGCCTTCTGACGCGACTGGTGCGGGGTGATATGTTACCGCCATTGGGGCGGCTAAGGTAGGGCAACAGGTTGCGACAATGCATCCGCTTTCGTCGCGCGTTGCAATACCTTATAAATAGAGTCGGATTAACCAAAAGGCCACCTGTAATGACCACAATGCCCCCCCGATTCCCGATCACAGCAGAACAAATCGATCTGGTGATGGCCCGTTTTTACGACAAGGTGCGCAAAGACCCCACACTGGGGCCGATCTTTGATGGCCACATCGATAACTGGCCCGAGCACGAGGCAAAGATCGCCGGTTTCTGGCGCAATGCCATCATGTTTGAGCGCAGCTATGACGGCAATCCGATGCGGGCGCACATGATGGCGGGCGACGTGCGGGCGGATCATTTCGATGGCTGGTTGGCGCTGTTTGACGAGGTGCTGGAATCCACCTTACCCGCCGAATCCGCGAGCGCATGGTCCAGCCTTGTGCATCGTATTGGTCGCGGGTTGCGGATGGGGGTGCAGGATGTGCAAAAACCTGCGGGGGACGTGCCGATGTTTGGCTAGGGTTAATCCTTGGGCTTGGCTTTGGGTTTTGCTTTGGGTTTGGGTTTTGCCTTTGGTTTGGGTGTGGCTTTGGTTTTGGGCTTTGCCACAGCCTTAGTCTTTTTCTCTCCCATATCGACGGGTTTATCTTCCGGTTTACCATTGGGTTCCGGCTCATCCCCGCCCAGATCCCATTGCAACATCATCTGCCGGTTGACCCATGCCAATCCGGCCAATGACAGGCCAAGCCCAAGGAAAGATGCCACGCGGATCAGCCCTGTTAGCCCCGACATATCAATCAGGAATACCTTGGCAATGGTCAGGCCAATCCCGACAATCGCCGCCTTGCGGATCAGATCGGAACGTTTGGAAAACGCAAAGAACAGCAGCGCGACCGACACCAGCAACATGGCAATCGTATAACTATACAGTTCGCCATCCGTGGTCCCGCGATGGGCCAGCACATCGCCCTGCCAGAACCGGCGAATTTCCAACCCGACATATAGCGCAGATAGCCCCACGGCAAACGCGCCCAGAGCTATGCGCAACCAACGGTGCAGGTGATCAAACCAAAGCGCCACAAAGGCAAACAGCAACGCTGGCAGCAGATAGGCCACCATCAGCGTATCCAGAACGGGCGGCCCCTGAACCACCTCGTAACTGGCAAACAACGGGTTCACGACAGTCAGCGCCGCAGCCATCGCCAGCAACCCGACAGCGCCGAAAACAGTTGCCAGCCCCATCCGCACCCAACGCATCCGCCCGCCGATTTTCAAACGGTACAGCTGATTGGCCGATGAAATCAGCCAGATCAGCGCGAACACCCCGACCAAGGCGTGGCCGTTGTCAGCCCCATCAAATGTTCGCAGCAGGGCGATTGATACGAATATCCCGCTCAAGGTCCAGACAGCAGATTCCATCACCACTATTGCCGCTGTTCGGGCGCGGGTTTTGAGCAAGAACCACGTTGCGGCAAACAGCGCTATCACTCCGCCATAGGCCAGCACAAATTCAATTAGCGGCGCGTCATACGCCCAGAACACACCTGGGTCGGCCACCAGTCGATAGCCAACCACCACACCGCCAACCTGCACAAACACCGACAGCAGTTTCAAATCCAGCTGCCGATCAATCAAAGCCGCCAACAGCACCATCACCGCAATCGCCAGCGTGAGCGCGACTGATGACAACATCACCATCAGCGCGAAACTGATCATCGTCATGGCAGACAGCGCGAATATCGCGGCCCGTCGCCGATCCTCGCCATCCATCCGCGCCACTTGCACAGCAAACAGGGTCATCACAGTCGCCACCGCCATCGCGTGCCACGCCCACATCCCCTTGCCCAGAACCGAAACAGGCAGCCACCAGATTTCAATCAGCGCCACGACCAAGGGCGCGAACAACGCAGCCCCTCCGGCCCAAACCAGACGGTATTCTTTTTCACGCAATCCCCGCCAGAATATCAGCGCCGATCCGGCCAATGCCATCGCCACAATCACCGTCACATCCCAAGGCGGAGATGCTTCGGGCAATCTGTGGCGGCCGGACTTGAAGGCCAGATACAGGTTGCCGATCGATTCTGATTGGGCAAACAGCACGAAAAGAAACGCCAATGGCGGTAAGATAATTGTGTCACGCAACGCCGGAGCGCGGCCAAACCAGATCACAGCCATACCCAACAAGATAGCCAAGGTGACCAGCACCAGCCACACCTCGGCAGCACTTGACGCCTTTAGAGAAACCAGCACCGCAACGATTGTCGCCGCAACGAATGCCCCCGTTGCCAACCGCGTCGGGAATTCAGGCCAGTCCGGTTTACGCCCCCCAAACCGCGCCAATGACACCGACACCATTTCGCCCGCGTGGTGCGGCCAGATTTGCAGCGGCGGGATCATCGCAACCCCAATGGCGGCAATCAGCGCAAAGCCAAGGAAATGCACCCCGCCCGCGCCCAGATAAAAGGTGAACCACGCAGCAATAAAGGTGAACACCAGCGCCAGCGCCGACACCCACGCCCAGCGCTTGATCGCATCCACCAGCATTCCGGTTACGGCGATCAGCGCAAAGTAGTAGTAAAACAGCCAGCCATCATCGCTGCTGCCACCCACCAGAAACGGGGCTGCCGTTGCGCCGATGATACCGACCATTGCCAGCAAAGGCCCGTAAAACCAGCCCAGAACCACCGCCAAACCCGACACCGCAACCAGCCCGGCCAGCGCCATTTCAGCCCCGATCAGCCCATACATCTGCCGCGCCGCCAGCACACCGGCAAACAGCGCCACCAGCCCCGCACCGGAAAACACCGAGGGCAGATAGGCCGTATGGCTGTCTCCCTCGTCCCCCGCGCGCCGCCTGATCCATTCCCCCGCAACAATTAACGCAGCCCCCAATCCGAGCGCACCCATGACCCGCCAAAACGGCGTCAAATACCCGTTTTCAATGCCGTATTGCACGAAAAACACACCCGATAGCGCCAAAGACAGCGCCGCAATGGCATAGAACCAGTTTTCTTTCATCCACCCCATCAGGGCTGACACCCGTTCGGGCGTGAAAACAAAGGCCTTTGGCACAGGGTATTTCGCAATATGTTCGGGCAACTCGCCCGCCACCCATATCGGCTCGGCCTCGTCTTCCTTAGCGGGCTTTTTAGGCTTCCACGGGTCGGATTGGGGCAGCACATCCTTGATGGCAACGGCATCTTCGTCCGACACATCCTCGGCAACGGGGGCGGGCGCACCTTCGCCGCCCTCCAGCCCTGAAATCCGGTTTTGCAAGCTGGTCACGGTCTTTTTCAACTTCAGATGACTGTAAAGCAGATAAAGCGCTAATAATAACGTCGGGATAACCAGTTCCAAAGCAAACCTCGCAAAAAACTAAATAGTTTCGCTAACCTACCCGCGCCCGAATAACCCCGCAAGCGCCCGTTTGACCAACCCTGTAACTGATGGTCGTTTGGCAACAATAAACGGCAGCGGGCGGCACACTTCCATCGCGGCCACGCCGACGCGGGCGGTCAGGGCACCGTTGATCACCCCCTCGCCAAACCTGCGCGATATTTTGGCCATCACACCGCCGCCTGCAATGGTGCCGATCAGATCATCCCCCACCGCAACCGCGCCCGTGGCCACCAGATGGGTGAACACCGCACGCGTCAGCCGCCAATTGCCCAAAGTGCCGGAACGCCCGCCGTAAACCTCGGCAATGCGCCGGATCATTCGTAGGTTCGCCGTCAGGGCCACGAACACGTCCGCCAACGCCAGCGGCACGATCGCCGTCACCGTCGCCACTTGGCGGGACGCCGCCTCGATCTCCTTGATGGCTTGGGTGTCCAGCGGCACAATCACTTCGGTTTCGGCCAACGCCAGCAATCCGTCTGCATCACACATATCACCTTGTCGCTCGGTAAAATTGGCGCGCCCCCATTCGGTATCTGGGCGTGCGGCGTATAGCGTCATTAATCGCTGCGTTACATCCCTTGCGGTCGACAAATCCCCTGTGGCCAGGGCTGCTTCGGCCCTCCGATGCACCCGATCCAGCCGTTTGAGGCGGGCGAACCCCAATGCTTCGCGCAGCGCGATCACCAACAGCACGATGATAAACAGCGCAATCAGACCCAGCGCAACATAGCCAAGGTATTGATTCCGTGCGATCATGCCGTTGACAAAATCCCACGCCGCCACCGACAGGGCAAAGCCCGCCAACGCCACCAGCGCCCCCCAGAACCAGCGCCCAACCCGCGACGGTTTTCGCGCGGCCATCTTGGCTAATGTCTGCATCGCCTGCCCTTGTGGTGCGGCCATCTCGGGCACCGGTGGTGCAGTGGCGGGGGTAATGTCCGGCCTGTCCTGATCCAGTTCGATCAACACCGGGCCACCTGAGCCGCTTGATTTCTTGCTCATCTCAAATAATCCCCGATCAGAAATTCGGCGGCCTTGTCCAGCCGGATATGCGGCGGTCCTTCATTCGGCTTCAGCACCAGCGGTGCGGGGGCAAAGCTCATGATCTGGTAATCATCCCCCAGCCATTCATCCGCCCCGTCCCGTGCCGGCCCCAGTAATTTCGCCGGATCATCCGGCAATTCACCGGGGTAAAACGCGGCCTGCTTGCCGCTGTCCAGCAAAGTGCCGCGCACGCAATCCAGTTGTTTGCCATCGTGGTTCAACGTTTCCTCGACCGTGGCCCGCAGCGATGCAATCGACATCGCCGCAGTTAGTGCACCTGAAAAATCGGCGCGGTCTTTTGCCCCCCGTAACATCGCCGCCACAATTGCGGTCAAACGCGGATGCTGGCGGTGGTGCAAATGATCGGCCTTGGTGGCGGCAAACAGGATACGATCCACCCGATGCACCCCGAACAGGGACGCCAGAAACCCGACCTTACCTACTTTGAACGCCGCCAAAATATCCGCCATCGCACTGCGCATATCCTCAACGGCCTGTGGACCACTATGAATGGCACCCAGCGCGTCAATCAACACCATTTGGCGGTCAATCTTTGCGAAATGATCGCGGAAAAACGGCTGCACCACCTTTTTCTTATAAGCTTCATAACGGCGCTCCATTTCGCGCCACATCGACCCGCGTTTGTGGTTCTCAGGCTCGGTCAATGGCGCGAATGTCAACGCTGGTGAGCCTTCCAATTCACCCGGCAATATAAACCGACCCGGTGTACAATCCGAAAATCCTGCGGCGCGGGCGGCGTGCAGATAGGTGGTGAATGAGGCCGCCAATTCTTGCGCAGCGGCCTCGTCATACTTTGCCGCCGGATCAACCACTATATTGAGAAATTCTGCCGCACAATCGCGGGACTGAAGGCTTTCCAACACACCCTGCGCCCATTCGCTGTATGTTTTCTCAAGCAACCCGAGGTCCAGCAACCACTCGCCCGGATAATCGACAATATCCAGATGCACAGTGCGCGGGCCTGACAGCCCTCCCAATAGCCCCGTCGGCTGCACCTTTAACGACACCCGCAATTGTGACACGGTACGGGTGCTTTGGGGCCAATAAGGTTGATCCGCCGTCAATGCCGCCAAATGCGCCTCGTATTCAAAGCGCGGCGTTGTGTCATCGGGTTGGGGCTGCAAATATGCAGCCTGCACTGCCCCATTTGCCACGCCCAACAATTGCCCCATGCGGCCGCGGTCCAGCAGGTTGGCCACCAGTGATGTGATAAACACCGTTTTTCCGGCACGGCTCAGCCCCGTGACGCCCAACCGCACCGTCACCTCGGAGCCGATCCAGCCCCCCGTCACACCATTCAAAACTTCCGAAATACGCACCACTGCCCCCTTGCCTTGCAAGCAAGATAAGGCCCCGATGACGGAATGCCTAGGGCCAGAATCCAAAGGTGTCTATTTTCGTTCCATAAATCTCCGCGCCGCAGGCAAAAGAATTTTTATGCCTGCGGCAGAGATATTTGGGAAAAGAAGAAGGGGTGCGGATTGCCAACCTTACCGCACCGCGCTACCCATGCGTCATGCCACGTTATGCTTTGAAAATCGAATATGACGGCGCGTCGTTTTATGGCTGGCAGCGCCAGATTGATCTGCCCACAGTGCAAGGGGCAGTTGAAGATGCCTTGCGCATGTTGGAGCCGGATTTTGATGGCATTCAGGCCGCAGGGCGCACCGATGCGGGGGTGCATGCAACAGGGCAAGTTGCCCATTGCGATATGGTCAAGGACTGGGATGCGTTCCGGCTAATGGAAGCATTGAATTACCACCTGAATCGGGTGCCGATCTCAATCTTGCAGGTCGCACGGGTATCGGATGAGTTTCACGCCCGGTTTTCGGCCCGCGAGCGGCGCTATCTGTTCCGCCTGATTTCCCGTCGCGCACCGGTGGTTCATGACCGTGGCAAGGTCTGGCAGGTCAAACATCCACTGGATCCGGCAGCCATGCAGCAAGGCGCGGATATGCTGTTGGGTCTGCATGATTTCACCACGTTCCGCTCGACCATGTGTCAGGCGGCCTCGCCCGTTAAAACGCTGGACGAGCTGCGGATTGAAAGCTTTGACATTCCCTATGGGCAGGAGTTTCATTTCCACCTTAGGGCTCGCAGCTTCTTGCACAATCAGGTGCGCAGTTTTGTCGGGTCGTTAGAACGTGTCGGGGCTGGCGTCTGGTCCCCCGGTGATGTGCGCGATGCTCTAGAAGCCAAAGACCGCACCGCCTGTGGGCCGGTTTGCCCGCCGCAGGGGTTATATCTGGCCCATGTCGATTACCCCGAACTGCCTTTTGGCGCATAGGTCGACGCATCCAGCGTTTCAGGCCGTTTGGGTAATTCCAGCGCATGTTCCACCCGCGGGCTGCGGGCAATCACCTTGCCAGCCCGCACCGTCGCCAACCGATGCGCCCTAAGGCGAAGCGCCTCGATCGGATCATCCGCTTGCAACAACACGAAATTGGCATCACAACCAACATCCAGCCCGTAGCCATCCAACCCCATCACGTTGGCCGAATTCGCAGTCACCGCATCAAAGCACCAGCGCATATCGGCGCGGCTGGATAGCTGCCCCACATGCAGCCCCATCGCCGCCACATCCAGCATGTCGGCGCGGCCCAGCGAATACCACGGGTCCATCACACAGTCCGACCCAAAGCCGATATTCACTCCGGCATCGCGCAATTCCGGCACCCGCGTTTGGCCACGGCGTTTGGGGTATGTGTCATGGCGGCCCTGTAGCATGATGTTGATCAGCGGGTTTGGCACCGCATGCAGCTGGGCCTCGGCAATTAGTGAGATCAGCTTGCTCACATAGTAATTATCCATCGAATGCATCGAAGTCAGGTGCGATCCGGTCACGCGCCCTTGCAAGCCCAGACGCGTGGTCTCATAGGCCAACATTTCTACATGGCGGCTCATCGGATCATCAGATTCGTCACAATGCATGTCGACGCGCAAGCCGCGTTCAGCGGCGATCTCACACAGCTGCCGCACTGATTCCGCACCATCCGCCATGGTCCGTTCAAAATGCGGGATGCCGCCCACCACATCAACGCCGCGATCCAGCGCACGGATCAGGTTTTGCATCGCGGTCGGGTCGCGCAACACCCCGTCTTGCGGGAAGGCCACCAGTTGCAGATCCAGATACGGCGCAACGCGCTTTCGCACCTCAAGCAGAGCATCCACACCCTTCAGTTGATCATCGCAAACATCCACATGACTGCGGATCGCGCCGATGCCCATCGTCACGGCCAAATCGCAATACCGCATGGCGCGCTCGATAATTTCATCGACAGTTTGCTGTGGCTTTAATTCGCCCCACAGCGCGATACCTTCCAGCAATGTGCCGGATGTATTCATCCGTGGCCGACCCAGCGAAAGCGTTGCGTCCATATGAAAATGCGGGTCCACAAAGGGCGGCGAAACCAGTTGGCCGCATGCGTCCAGAACCGTGCCAGCCTCGCCGGTTACGTCACGGCCAACGGCGGTGATTTTGCCCTCGATGCAGCCGATATTCACCTGCGTGCCATCGGGTAGCACCGCATTTGTCACCAGTAGATCAAAACTCATCGCATTCTCCTATCGGTGGCCCTTGAACCACGGCTGCAACAGCGCCCGTGGATACTCGGCTTTTCTGGCAACAAACACCAGCGCCACGATGGATAAAACGTAAGGGGCCATCAGGAATATCTGTGACGGAATGATCGCGCCCGCTTCGGTTTGTAGGCGCACCTGAAAGGCATCAAACATGCCAAACAACAGCGCGCCCAACAGCGCCTTGCCGGGGCGCCAACTGGCAAAAATCACCAAGGCAATGCAGATCCAGCCGCGCCCGCCGACCATCCCGAAAAAGAACGCGTTAAACGTCGACATGGTTAGGAACGCACCGCCAAGCGCCATCAAGGCCGACCCTGCCATCACGGCCCCAATCCGCAACTTATAAACTGACAAGCCTTGTGCATTGACCGCATCGGGGTTGTCGCCAACCGCCTGAATGGCAACGCCTAACGGGGTGCGATTGATCACCCACCAAACCACGCCGACAAGGATCAAAGCCAACCAAGTCATCGCGGTTTGCTGGAACACTACAGGGCCGAAAAACGGGATATCGGACAAGAATGGCACGTCCATCGGTTGGAACGCTTTGATGCGTGGCGGTGAGGAAACATCCGGCAACATCGTGCGGTATAGGAAGGACGCGGACGAGGTGGCAAACAGCGTAATCCCCAAGCCCGACACATGTTGCGACAACCCCAGCGGCACAGTCAAAATGGCGTGAAACAAGCCAAACAACGCCCCAACGCCAGCCGCGGCAAGCACACCTCCCCATAGGGACGCACCATAATAAACTGACATCCATCCGACCATCGCCCCGACGACAAAAATACCCTCAATGCCCAAGTTCAACACGCCCGCACGCTCACACAACAGCGCGCCAAGCACGCCAAAAATCAGCGGTGTGGCGATGCGCAATGACGCCCCCCAGAAGCTTTCGTTCAGGAAGATTTGCAGCAGGTCCATCATGGTTTTACCCCCGCTTTGGTAGTAAATTTAATGCGGTAGCGGGCGAAAAATCCGCCCACCAGCACCGAAATCAGCGACAGCGACACGACCAAATCGGCCAGAAAACTGGAAACCCCCATGGCGCGGCTCATACTGTCAGCGCCAACGAACACGCTTGCCACATAAAGTGCTGCGATCACCACGCCGATCGGCGACAGGCCCGCCAGCATCGCCACCACAATTCCGGAATAGCCGTATCCTGGCGACAGGTCCGTGGTCAGATACCCCTTCAGGCCCACGACTTCGCTGACCCCCGCTAGCCCCGCCAAAGCACCGGAAATACAGGCCACGCCCAGCAAGGTGCGATTGACGCCAATGCCCGCGTGACGGGCGGCGGCGGCGTTTTCACCCACCGCGCGAATTTTGAAACCCCATGTGGTTTTGGTCAATGCGATTTGCGCAATCACCGCCGCGATCAGCGCCACGATCAACCCGCTGTGGATGCGCATCCGATCCATCAGACGCGGCAGGGCGGCGCTATCAAGGATCGGTTCGGATTGCGGCCAGCCCATGCTCATCGGGTCTTTCAGTGGCCCTTCCAGCATCATCTGAACAAAGATCAGGATGATGAAATTCAGCAGTAATGAGGTCACCACTTCGTCCGCCCCGAACCGCGTTTTCAGCAGCGCAGGGCCGAGCATCCCTGCCGCCCCCGCAGCCGCCCCCGCCAGCATCACCAGCGGGATCATCAACACGGCAGGCCCGTCAACCAGCCCCGTTCCCACCGCCACAGCGCCCATCGCGCCCAGATATAACTGCCCCTCGGCCCCGATGTTCCACAGCCGCGCCTTGAAGGCCAAAGCCGCCGCCAGTCCGGTGAAAATCAGCGGCGTGGCGCGGGTCAGCATTTCGGTGAATGAGAAAACCGAGCCAAAGACCCCGATGAACATTTGCTTATAGGCGGGCAAAATCGGAGCGCCTGCAAAGGCCAGCGGCAACGCCGCCAACCCCAAGGCGAAAAGCGCCGCAATCACCGGAATCGCCATCTGCATCCCGCGCGATATGTCGCCTCTGGGTTCAATCATCATCATGCCGCCTGCCCCGCCATTAACAACCCGATTGCGGCGCGATCCCGCGTGTCGGCCTCAATCAATTGCCCGTCGTGCATCACCACAATCCGGTCTGCCAAACTCAGAACTTCGTCCAGATCTTCCGAAATCAGTAACACCCCTGCCCCGCGTTTTCGCGCCGCCATCAACCGCCGCGCAACCTCGCCTGCCGCGCCGAAATCCAGCCCGCGGGTGGGTTGGTTGGCAAGGATCACCAGTGGTTCGGTTTCCAGCACCCGCGCCAAAATAAGTTTCTGGATATTCCCGCCAGACAACAGCGCCGCGCGGGCATCCTTGCCGGGGCCGCGCACGTCATAGGCCGCAATCAACGCCTCGGCATGGTCGTCAATCGCACCCTTGCGCAGGAACCCGCGACGCTGAACATCCGGCTGATCCAGTCGCTCCAGAACCAGATTTTCAGCCACCGTCATACTGCCGACCACCCCGTCATGGTGGCGATCTTCGGGGATACGGCCAACATGCGCTTTGATCATGCCCTTGGGTGTGGGCGCAGTGATCACGTCCCCCAAAATCGCGATGCTACCGCTGTCAGGACGCACCAGTCCCGAGATCAGTTGCGCCAGCGCCGACTGGCCGTTGCCTGAAACGCCCGCCACCCCGACGATCTCGCCCGCCCGCAGGCAAAGTGATACGTTGTTCAATGAGTTACGCGCATTTTCACGCTGCACAGTGACGCCCGACAGCTCCAGAACCGGTGCGCCTGTCTCGCACGCTTCGCGGGTCGGCAGCGCAGTTTCCTCGCCCACCATCAAGGTTGCGATCTGGGTTTTGTCGGCATCAGCCGTGGTCAGCTCGCCCACCTTTTTGCCATGCCGCAACACCGCAATACGGTCGGAAAAGGCCAGAACCTCGTGCAATTTATGCGAGATGAAAATCACCGACAGGCCGCGATCCACCATCTTGCGCAAGGCTACAAACAGGCTGTCGGCTTCTTGCGGGGTCAGCACTGCGGTGGGTTCATCCAGCACCAACACGCGCGCGTCGTGAAACAGGGCTTTCAGGATTTCAACCCGTTGCCGCTCGCCAACTGACAGCGCGCCGATCTTCTCGTCCAAAGGTGCGATCAGACCGGATTCCTGCATCAACCCTTCAATCTTGGCCCGCGCGGCACGACGGTTGCGCCGCCACGACAGCAGGCTTTCTGAGCCAAGCAGAATGTTGTCCAGCGCCGATAGGTTTTCAGCCAAGGTGAAATGCTGATGCACCATGCCAATCCGTGCATCTATAGCGGCCTGAGCATTACCAGCAGGCAAACGCTTCGCCACGCCATCCTCGCCAACCATTTCAACATAGCCAGCGTCGGGCGTGTAATGGCCAAACAGCATGTTCATCAGCGTGGTTTTGCCCGCCCCGTTTTCACCGAGCAGCGCCAGCACCTCGCCGTGGTGCAGGGTCAGATCAATGGCGTCATTGGCAATAACATCGCCAAAGCGCTTGGTCAGACCGCCAAGGGTCAGGATGACAGGATTTTTCATGTGCAAACGGGGCGCCGGGATTACATCGGCGCCCCTCGCTTTCTATTTGTCGGAAACCGGCTCGTCGTTGTTCACGGTCACCGTGAACGAGCCATCCATGATCGCGGCTTTCTTGGCGTCAATCATCGAGACCACATCGGCAGGAACCAATGCACCATCGACAATCACCGAGCCACCGCCCTGCGCCATATAGCTGAACTTGCCGTAATCCTCGGCCTTGTAGCTGCCCGCCGCAACGGCTGCTATGGCCGCATCAATGGTGGGTTCCATATGCCAGATCGCCGACGATAGGATCGTGGCCGGATAATCGCTTGACGTGTCGATCACGTTGCCAATCGCCTTGGCGCCACGCTCGACCGCAGCGTCCGACACACCAAAACGTTCGGCATACATCACGTCCGCGCCCGCATCCATCATCGCAAATGCGCTCTCTTTGGCCTTGGGCGGATCATACCAGCTGTCGATGAAGTTCACGAGGAATTTGACGTCAGGGTTGGTTTCCCGCGCGCCGTCCATGAAGGCGTTCATCAAACGGTTCACTTCGGGAATGGCAAAACCACCGACCATGCCGATCACGTTGGATTTACTGGCAGCCCCTGCGGCCATGCCCGAAAGGTAAGCTGGCTCGTGGATCCAGTTGTCAAACACCGACAGGTTGTCGCCCGCAGGCTCAAACGATGAGCCCATCAAAAACGCCGTGTCAGGATAATCAGCAGCCACTTTGCGCGCCGCGCGTTCCAGCCCGAAAATCTCGCCGACGATCAGCTGTTGGCCGCCTTCAGCGTATTCGCGCATTACCCGCTCGTAATCGGTGTTGGCGACGTTCTCGGAATAAACGTAGTCGATATCGCCGCGTTTTTCGGCGGCAACCAGCGCGATGTGGATGCGGCTGATCCATTGCTGTTCAACCGGCAGGGTGAATATGCCCGCCACCTTGACCTTTTCGGCCAGTGCCGCGCCTGCAGACATCATTGTCCCCGCCGCGATTAGAGACGCCAGAACCGTGCGCCTTGTCCATGTTGTTAAAATGCTCATTGCTACCTCCCAGATGGCTATGTGGGGGAACCGTGCAATTATTTTATCATTCGGTCAACAAATATCAGCGTTACCCTAGCAATCGCGCCCCGCTATCATCAAAGAAAAACACATTCGCATCGTCAAAATCAATGCCCAGCACCTGCCCAACTTCATAAGGAAATTGACCAAACAGACGCAGGGTCAGAACATCGCCACCACTTAACTTGACCAGCAGGTTTGTCTCCGCCCCCAGTCGCTCCACATGGGTGACTGCGCCTGTCAAACGGCCCCCCTCAACCACGTGTAAATGCTCGGGCCGCACCCCCATAATTGGCCCTTGCTCAAAGCCATAAGCCCCCGCCTGAACGAAATTCATCGCGGGCGAGCCAATAAAGCTGGCGACAAACTGGTTGGCCGGATCGTTATACAGCTCCATCGGGCTGCCGATCTGTTCGATACGCCCATCACGCAGCACCACGATGCGATCCGCCAGCGTCATCGCCTCGATCTGGTCGTGGGTGACGTAGACCATAGCGCTATCAATGGTGCGGTGCAGATTGGCGATTTCGATGCGAGTGTTCATCCGCAGGGCGGCGTCCAGATTGGACAGCGGCTCGTCAAACAAAAACAGCTCCGGCTCGCGCACAATCGCACGACCAATGGCAACCCGCTGGCGCTGGCCGCCGGACAGTTCGGCAGGTCGCCGCTCTAGGTATTCATCCAGCGACAGCATCCGGCTGGCTTCAGTCACACGTTCTTCAATCTCGGCCTTTGGCGTCTTGGCCTGCTTCAATCCCAGCTCCATATTACCGCGAACGGTCAGGTGCGGGTAGAGCGCGTAGGACTGGAACACCATCGCGATGCCGCGCTTGGCGGGCGGCGTATCGGTAACCATTTGGCCCGCGATCTCGACGCTACCCGAGGTCGCTTCCTCCAGCCCTGCGATCACCCGCAGCAAGGTGGATTTACCGCAACCGGATGGGCCGACAAACACCACGAATTCGCCGTCTTCTACCGTCAGGTCGATGTCGAACAACACCTGCACCGAGCCGAATGACTTACAGATTTTATCCAGTCGAAGGGCTGTCATAACACGTCCTCTTTCAATTCAATCATCTGGCCTGTGCGGATGCTTTCATCTGCCGCCAGACAGATAGCAAGCGACGTCACCGCGTCCTGCATATGGCGGGCGAGATCGGTGTTGTTGGCGATGGCGTCCAGCATAAAGGCTTGCTCGGCATTGCACAGCGCCTGATGGTCAAGCTCGTCCGGTAGATCGATGATTTGGTCGCCGGTTAGCGTGTGCAATTTCAGCCCGCCAACCCGCGTGTGGGCGTCAATGCTATCCGTATCCACCGCATCTGCGCCGACAATCGAAACCGAGCCATTGGGCGAGATAATGTCCTTCACAAAGCTGGCAGTTTCCGACATCATCGGCCCCCATCCAGCCTCGTACCAGCCGACCGAGCCATCGGAAAACACCACCTGAAACTGGCCGTAATTATACATATCCGACGCGATTTCATCGGTCAGACGCAGGCCAATGCCATGTACCCGAACCGGCACAGCATCGGTGATCTGGCACATCACATCGACATAATGCACCCCGCAATCAACAATCGGGCTGGTGCTGGCCATAAGCGATTTATGAGTATCCCACGTCGCGCCGCTGCTTTGCTGGTTCAGGTTCAGACGAAACACATAGGGGCCGCCCAGATTGCGCGCCTCGGCAATCAGCCGTTGCCAGCTAGGATGGTGACGCAGGATATAACCAACCACCAGCTTGCGACCCAGTCGCGTGGCGGTGTCCACCACACGCCGCGCGTCCGTCACCGTGGTGGCCAACGGCTTTTCAATGAACACATCCGCCCCCGCTTGCATCGCGGCAATTGCGAAATCGGCGTGGCTGTCGGAATAGGTGGCGATGCAGACCAGACCAGGATTGGTCGCCATGCCTTCCTCAAAGGCTTTGAATCGCGGGTAGCCCTGTAATTCATCCGGCAATTCCACATCCGAACGGTTCACCAACCCGACAATCTCTGCGCCTTCATGGGCATGATACGCCAGCGCATGACTGCACCCCATATTGCCCAGACCTGCGATCAGAACACGAATCATTTCACTGCCCCCGAAGTGATCCCACGGATCAATTGGCGCGAGAAGATCACGTAGAGGACCATCACCGGAATGATCGCCATGCTTAAGGCTGACAGCACTGCATTCCAGTCGGTCACGAACTGGCCGATGAACACTTGGCTGCCCAGCGTCAGGGTTTTCGTGTCCTCACCCGGTGCCAAAATCAGTGGAAACCACAAATCATTCCAGATCGGGATCATGTTGAACACCGCCACAGTCGCCATCGCGGGGCGCACCAGTGGCAGCACTAGACGGCCAAAGATCGCGTATTCCGACAGCCCGTCGATCCGGCCCGCATTTTTCAAATCATCAGAGACCTGTTTCATAAACTCACTCAGGATAAACACCGCCAGCGGTAAACCTTGCGCCGTGTAAACGAGGATCAGCGCGAACAGCGTGTTCACCAGCCCGCTGGCCACCATCATATCCAAAATCGCCACGGTGCCGATTAGGATCGTGTTAATGATGCACAACGCCAGATAAAGGCCCATAATCGTGTTACCCTTGAACCGGTATTCAGCCAGCGCAAAGGCCGCCATCGCCCCGAACAGCAGCACCAGAACAATGGTCGAAACCGTGACGATCATCGAGTTCTGGAAGTAGAGGATAAAATCGCCCTGTTTGAACACGGTCTCATAGCCAACCGTGCTGAAGGTTTCGGAATTGGGCAGCGACAGCGGATGCCGGAAAATCGCCTTGCGGGACTTGAAGCTGTTGATAAGGATTACAAAAACCGGAAACAGTGCGATCACGGTGTAGGTCAACAAAACCGCATGTGCGGCGATGGTGTTTTTCAGATTGTGGCGGGATCGGTTCATCTGCGCGCCCCCCCTAAAACTGATACCGACGCAAGCGCGTCTGAATAGCGAACAAGTAAAAGCACACCCCGATCAGGATGATAAAGAACATCGCGCTGGCAATGGCGGACCCCATATGCGGATCAGCCAGTTGCAACTGGAACCCGAAAAATGTGCGGAACATAAAGGTGCCCAAAATGTCGGTGGAAAACGCCGGCCCCGCCAGCGCCCCTTGGGCGGTATAGATCAGATCAAACGCGTTGAAATTTCCCACAAACGTCAGGATCGAAATGATGCCGATAGAGGGCAGGATCAACGGCAGCTTGATCTTCCAGAACGCCGCCATACCGGTGACACCGTCACATTCGCCAGCTTCCAGAACCTCCTCGGGGATCGACAAAAGGGCCGCGTAAATCAGCATCATCGGGATGCCGACGAATTGCCAGACCGACACCAGCGCCAGCGTGGTCAGCGCGTATTCTTCCTTGCCCAGCCACGGGGCGAACAGGGATTTCAGCCCGACAAAATCCAGCATCGAGGGCGCGATGCCCCAAATCGGTGACAGGATCAGTTTCCACGCGAACCCGACTATTACAAATGACAGGATTGTCGGGATAAAAATCGCGGTGCGGTAAAAGGTGGCAAAGCGTAATTTCGGGTGTGACAGGATCGCGGCCAGCACGATGCCGATCGGGTTTTGCACCAGCATGTGGATGACGAAAAACCACAGGTTATTACCCAGAGAATTCCAGAATTGCCCCGACCAGTGAGCATTGCCAAACAGGGTGTTGAAATTACCAAACCCCACAAACACCCGCACGTTATCGACCTCAGAATAGAGCGCCAGACGCAGGGTGTTGAACAGCGGAAAGATCATCACGGCTGTGTAAACCAGCACCGCAGGCGCCAGAAACACCACGATATGCCACTTGAATTTAGATGTGGTCGCCATTCCGTTCCCCCCGAATGCCCCCGGCCGATCAATGCCGCCCGGGGTGATGTTATCTTACCGCTTATTGCTGCGGTGCATACCAGCTTGCCAAACCGGCTTGCAGACGTGCGCCTGCATCTTCAGGCGTCTCGGTGCCTTTGATGGCGGCAACGGATGCGCCCCAGGTTTCGGTCTCTAGGTTCGGCGTACCGCGCGACAGTATCTGGTATGTCGAGCGGATCGAGGAATTACATTTCCCGCGCCAGCTGACAAATTCCTGCGCCAGTGGATCTTCCATCGCCACGTCGTGGTTCGACAGCGAAAAGAAGCCCGGCAAAGC
>NZ_JBSMEZ010000127.1:0-9736 GCF_056498605.1 Profundibacter sp. | reverse complement strand
CACAAGGGAAATTGGTGGGGTGTCGGCAAATCATATGCCCCGTAAAATGTCTAGGTTCTGTCGCAAAGTTCTCTTGAGCGCAAAAAAATAGTAAAATTTTGGTTACCTTTATGCCGCTAAGCTGCCTCTAAGAAAACCCAATTAGCTGGGCATGACTCTAACGATAGTAATAATGGCCCACCTCCCCGCTAAGGGGAAAAGACGAGGAATCGTCTCGAGGGTTCGAATTCCTTCGTTTCCTATTTAGCTAAGCGCCTGAAACTCAACGCGCCGGTTTTCACCTGCTTTAGGGTCATCACTATTGAGTAAGAACCGTTCCCCCAATCCGATGGCTTCAAGACGGGAAGCTTCCATGCCGCATTCATCAATGAAATAGCGCTTCACCTCTTCTGCGCGCAGCAGGGACAGGGTTTCGTTATAAGTTTCAGAGCCGGATGTATCTGTATGTCCTGCAATCCTGAACAGATTGATATTACTTGGTTTCATTGCGCCGCAAAGCTGCTCCAGCTTGGGTTTTTGCGCCGCTGAAAGCACGGCTGAATCAAATTCGAACTCTACTCGAACGTTGACCTGAAGCTCTGGTGCCAATTTTCCGAACATAATTGGTGTCACCAACGCGTCGGGCGGAGAGGTAGACGGGTTTGTGTCTATTGTTGCTGTAATGGTTGTGCCGTTATCATCCACAGGTGGGTCAGTAACTGTTGGAGCCACGGTTGTTGCTGCTATGGTTGGCTCTGTTGTAAGATCGTCGACGGTAACCAGCGTTAGTCCACGGGTCTTTAACCCACCGGTTGTTTTTGCTTCGTTAAAAGCATCGCGCTGTGCAGTAAACAGGGATAACAACTCTTCGGTTGTATAGGTTTGTGCCGTCCCTGAAAGGGGAAGAACAACAAGGCTTGCGCAAAGTGCAAATGCATTTAATGTCCGCATGAAAACCACCATAAAAAAAGAATTAATATATAAGCCATTCTACGTTATTATTAAGTTCTAATCAATGCAGTCAATTTTTTGGATTCGTTATGAATATTATTTTTTATCTGTTTGGGGGGGGCCACTCCTTGGTTTTTGCGCGCTGATGGGTGCGCCGGTCACACGCGTTCCTATTGAAATACGACAGCTACCGGTTGCTATAGGAGCTGGGCTAACAAACCGCGGGATTGTTCGGGAAATAAACGAGGATTCAATCCTGACCGATCCGGCGGGGGTGTTATGGTCTGTTGCTGATGGTATGGGCGGCTATGGCAATGGCGATGTTGCATCCGATATCGTAATGGATTGTCTGGCCGCTGTTGAGGATGTGGGATATCCGGCGGAATTGCTGGCAAATGCTTTGATGCTGGCCAATGATATGGTCCGCGAAATCGCCCGGAAAAACAATCTGGGCACCTTGGGGGCGACTGTTGTTACCCTATTGATCCAGAATGCCGTGGGCAATATTGCCTGGGCGGGTGATAGCCGCGCCTATTTGATGCGATCCGGCAGTTTACGCCTGTTGACCCACGACCATACCGTTGTGCAAGAACTGGTAGAAAGCGGGGCGCTGCGTGCGAAAGACGCCGAACATCACCCGGAAAGCCATGTGGTAACACGCGCCGTGGGCGGGGCAGACGAACTGGAGGTTGATCATCTGACCGTGCCATTGATCGTTGGGGACCGGTTACTATTATGCAGCGACGGGTTGACGGCTTGTGTCTATGACCAGACCATTTCCCGCTGCATGATCGAGGAAAAAACGCCGTTGGGCGTGTGTGAGGCCCTAGTCAGTGAAGCCCTGCGAAACGGGGCCCCGGACAATGTTTCTGTCATTTCGGTTTTCATTCAGGAGGCATAAAAGAGCATGGCACCCGGGCAGCTGATCAGCGCTATCATTATTGCCATTGGTCTGGTGGTGGCCGCGATCGCATTTTCAATCGTTGGCGCATTGCTGCAAACCGCCGATGGCGGTGCCGATTTGCGACTACAGAGGTTAGAGCAGGAAATGGCCGCTGTTCAGGCATCTTCAAATCGCTATGAAAGCGAACTCAGCCAGGCGCGTGCCGATCTTGTGCGCCTGCGCGAGGATATGTCCCTGCTGGCAAACCGGACAGCGGCCCCCATTACGAGTTCGGGTGATATCAGTACCGACGGGTTGATCGGCGACACGATTATTGACGAGAGAAGCGAAACTGAAGACCTGACTGAAACGATGCGTTTGGCCAAGGCCCGTTTTAACAAAGGCATATCGCAGCCCAATAATCGGGTGATGAAGGAACTGCTGTCAAATCCACGCAGCAGTTACAGCACCGAATGCCAGTCGGTTACCAACCCGCATCTGAAATCGTTGTTGCAAACGGCCCCGATCGGCAATTTCAGGGTCACAATGATCAAGCCCGCGATAGCATCGCTTGAGCGGATCATGGCCCGCCTAAAAGAGAGCGATCCGGATATCTACGAAAAGGTTGGAACGGCAGGAGCACTGTGCGTGCGATTGATCCGCGGGTCGCGTTCATCGGTTTCAAACCACAGTTGGGGCACAGCGATTGATGTCAAACTACAAGGAGAACTAGATCGTTTTGCTGATGGGGGCACCCAGTTTGGCCTGCTTATTCTGGCCGAATATTTCAACGATGAGGGCTGGTATTGGGGGGCCACCTATACCCGCGAGGATTCGATGCATTTTGAAGTTGGCGTCGAAACCTTGCGCCGCTGGGCAGAAGAGGGGCGTCTATAGGCAATGAAGTACGGCCGAAATGCACCGCTGGCAAGCCCAGATCCAAACCGGTTTCCCCGGTTGGGCAAACCGGTTTTGCAGTTTGTTGACCAACTGGGGACATTGTCGGCTGACAATGATGAAGCCCATCTGGTTGCCACGGCAGCGACGTTGCTACAGGAGTTTGGCAATACCGCGCTGCGCGATGGCGCTGTGCCAAATTCGGTGCCACCAGCAAGGTTTGCCTTGGCGGTACTGATAGATCAGGCAGCACGTAGCGTCAAAAAGATAGCGATGAAACCCTGGGCTGCAGGTGCGCACCGCTTGTTATTTGATGGACGGGACATGTCTGTTGCGTCGGTGCGCGAGTTTCATCACACTGCCCTGAAGGCAGGTGATGAATACCGCGATTTGGCCGAGTTTTTAGCCGAGTTGCTGGACCGGTTAGAACAAAGCCGCATACATAGATACAAACGGGGTAATACCCGCTGGGTGCAGCGGGCCGGACTTGCTGTTGGTGTCCTTGTCGTCGGGTTGGTAGGCTATGCCGTGTTTTTGGACTACCGCTATAATGCGCGGCTGTATCAGGCTTTTCGGCAGGATGCTTTGGCAACAGGGCTGGATCTGGTCCATACAGGCAATGATCTTGCTTTGCGTCTGGATGATTTGAAAGCGGCAGCAGAACGAACCGTTCTTGCGGCGCGGCGCGCACCGCTTGGGCAATTGTCGAGACCTCTAGGATTTAATGCAGGGGTGCGTGCTTTAACAGACTATCAGACTGAAATTGACAAGGCAGTGCCAGTGGCGTTGGCAGGGGCGGTAAATGCCGCAATATCGGTTGAGGGGAACAATCTGGCCGCCTACGATACATTGCGTGCATGGTCCGTCCTAAGTGGGCAATCAGATTGGAGTGCAGCATATCTTACTGGGTGGGTGCAGGCGAGGCGTGAACTGCTGCCAGAATATCGGAATTTTGCCACCCACGCTGCACGATTGTCAGGCGCAACGACGGGGCTACCACAACCAGACCCACAACTGATGGAGCAGGCTCGCGAGTTTGCAGCCGAAGCAATTGAATCTGATCGTGCCTATTTGGAATTGCTGCGCTCGGAACAGGCACAGGCGTTACCTGCTTGGCAACCAAATCAGGCCATCACGAGGATCGGCGAGATTATGCAGCGCCGTTCGGGTGTTGTGATAGATGCGCCTGTGTTTGGCATATTCACCGCAAATGGCTGGACATACGCGCGTGATATTGGCGCCGGAACCGCCGTTCAAAAAGCCCGCCAAGAGGCGGCAAAACTGTTTGATGAACCGGCACTCCAACAGAATGACGCACCGGATAAGGTTCTGGACCAACTGCAGCGCGCTTCGCTTAAAGTATGGAAGGCTTGGCTGGCAGATTTGCGTGTGCGCCCCTTTACCGATAGTGAAAGTGCAGTCTTGATTTCGGGCCGGCTATCAGCAGCGGATTCGCCATTAACCCAATTGCTAAACGAGATATGGATGCAGGTGGGCGGCACGGACCGTCGACGCAGCCATAATCAGCAGATTCGTCTGGCAACTGAATATGGCCCGATGATCCAATATGTCGAACAGGGCAAAATGAAACAGATTGCCGGATTGTTCGGAGCGCTGAATGTGGCATTGGGAGCGGTCGATGTTGGTGAAGAAACGGGCATGCAGCGGCTAATGAGCATCCGTGATCGGGCAAATTCAGTGTCTGCCTTACGACAGGCTCCGCCAATCGTGGTGCAGATTGTCGAAGACGTTTTGGCGCAAACAAGTGCTGCACACTCTGATCTGTTGTCCAATCCGATCACAGGCTATTGGCAGAACAATATTTTTCCTCAATGTGGTCGCGTGGCCAATGGCCGGTTTCCCTTTGCGGACGGGGCCGATAGTGATCTGGGCGAGTTTGCGGCACTCCTAGGCCCCGATGGTTTGATCGCCCGGTTTTTCCGGAGCCAGCTAGAGCCGCTTATGGACACTCAAAGCAATCCGTGGCGCTGGAAACCAGAGGCGAGATTCGCTGGACTTACCCCTGAGTCGGCTGTGTTCTTTCAGCGCGCACTGGCTATTACCGATGCCTATTTTGATGATAACGGGCAACTTTCCGCCTCTCTGCAATTGGCGACGCTGGCTGAACGGGGGCAGGCGTTTATCATGGTTGGTGGCAGAGAAGTGTCGCTTCGGGCAACATCTGATCCGGAAACGATATTCTGGCCCGGGTCGCAACCTGAAACCGGTGTCGTGGTGAATTTCAAGGTCGGGAACCAAGTTGCAACCCTGCAAAAGCAAGGCCCATGGGGTTTACTACGCCTATTGGATGAAATGCATCTGCGCAAACGTGATGAGGGGCGTCGGTTCTTAGTGGACTTACGAGCGAGCGGCGGCCGTGTTTTTGTTGAGATGCAGCTTCAAAAGGCGGCCAACCCTGTGTCAGGGCGCTCTCTCCTGAAAGGTTTTTTTTGTCCGGCGACATTGTGAAACTCGTTTGCCGCCGCCGCGAGCAGTTTATCTCCCGCAGCCCATAAAATTACGCTATACTGGCGAATATTATTTTACCTATATCATTTTGAGAAGACTTAGCAATATGGAGGCCAAACATGTTTGAAGACCGCGAGATTAGTATCAAAACCCCGTTGGGCCCAGAAGACCTTATGTTCAGCAGCATGTCTGGTTACGACGAAATTAGCGGTTGTTTTCGCTTTGAGCTGGAGATGGCCAGCACAAAGCTGGAAATCAAAGCAGAAGATTTACTGGGCGAGCCGATCACCGTGAAAATCGGCAAAGACGACGGCATGCGGTTTTTCCACGCCTATGTTTCCGAATTCGGCCTGAAAGAGATTCGTGATGGGTATGCTTATTACGTGGCGGTTCTTCGGCCGTGGTTGTGGTTTTTGTCCACCACCCATGACAACCGGATATTCCAGAAAATGAGTACCGTTGAAATTGTCGAAGAGGTGCTGAATGAATGTAGCAAAGTCAAATTTGAAAAGCGGCTACAGGAATCATACAAGCCACGAGAATATTGTGTGCAATATGGCGAGAGCAATCTGGACTTTGTCCAACGGCTGCTAGAGCACGAAGGGATTTTCTACTTTTTTGAATATGCCGATGGCGAGCATATGATGATACTGACTGATGCAAATGCAAAGTTGGAACCCGTTTCTGATTTTGAGGAAGTCGAATATCAGCCTGACGTGCTTTTGTCATTTCTTGACGGGGATTTTATACTGGGTTGGGAGCCGAAATCCACAGTGGTGCCGGGCACATATATCCAGACTGATTATGATTTCACCAAGCCGAGCGCAGACTTGATGGCGAAATCGGAAAACACGCTGGGCCATAGTCAGGATGATGGTGAGGTGTATCACTATCCGGGCAATTATCTGGAGCTGGACCCGGGCGATGCGCTGACCGCAGTTAGATTAGAAACCACACAAGCCCAGTCACGTAGTGTGAGGGCCAAAGGGACCGTGCGCGGCATATGGTCTGGTGCCAAATTCAAATTTACCAATTTCCCGCGTGAGGCCGAGAATGACGAATATGTGATTCTTCGTTCTGATTACCTGATGTGGGATGATCAGTATCGCAGCGGCATGGAGCGTGATGGGGCAGGATACGAGGTGACACTGGCGTTGGCGCCAACGTCGATTCCCTATCGTCCATCACGGCGCACCCCTGTTCCGGTGATGCGCGGCCCACAAACCGCTACCGTGGTAGGCCCCAGCGGAGAAGAAATCTATACGGACAAGTATTCCCGTGTAAAAGTCCAGTTTCATTGGGATCGCTTGGGCAAAGACGACGAAAACTCTTCTTGTTTTGTGCGGGTCAGTTCTGTTTGGGCCGGATCAGGTTGGGGTTTTATCCAGATACCGCGGATCGGCCAAGAAGTGATTGTCGATTTTCTGGAAGGCGACCCTGACGCCCCTCTGATCACTGGACGGGTGTATAACGCATCACAAATGCCACCCTATGGATTACCCGACAATGCGACACAATCAGGTTGGAAATCCAACTCCTCGCCCGGTGGTGGTGGGTTTAATGAGATGCGGTTCGAGGATAAAAAAGGCGAAGAAGAAGTATATTTTCAGGCCGAGAAAGATCACAACGAGTTGGTAAAGAATGACGAGGGCCGCACGATTGGCCATGACTTCAAAGAAGATGTGGGCAATGATGCAACACAGTCGATTGGGCACGACCGGACGGAATCTGTAGCCAACGACAAGGCGGTTTCTGTCGGCAATAACCGCACCGTTAGTATCGGGGTGGATGATACAGAAACCGTTGGCAGCAACCGATCTCTGACCGTCGGCACGAATGAAACGATCAAGGTAGGCAGCAACTCTTCTGAAAATATCGGGGTAAACCATTCTCAAACCGTCGGGGCGGCGCAAGCGATTACCGTCAAGGCCGCCCGTGTCGACAGTGTTGGCGCTGCAGAATCGCGAAATGTTGGGGCTGCCCAGAAAAATATTATCGGCGGGACACGCAGCGTAACCGTTGGCAAAGCCCAAACCCATACGATCAAAGCCGAAGATACATGGTCTATCTCCAAGGACCAAACAGTCACGGTTGGGGGCAACCATTCGCTTACCATCAGTAAAGACCAAACAATTACTCTGACCGGCAATCAATCTTGGTCAAATGAAGGGGGGCGTCTGGTTAAGGTCGGCAAAGGCCAAACCCACGATGTGACCGAAGATGTTTGGATCAAGGCTGGTAAGGCAATGCTCCTGGAAGCCGCTGACAGCATTACCCTGAAATGCGGGAGCGCTGCAATTTCGATGAAAAAAGATGGCACAATCAATATCGAAGGCAAGGATATAACGATCAAAGGAAGTGGCAAGATCAACGGCAAATCCGGCGGCGAGATGACTTTGAAAGGGAGCAAAGTCAATATCAACTAGCAGCTGGGAAAAGCCCGTCCAACGCTTGTGTAAACCCGCAATCTGATATCGGGATCAACTTGGTTTCAAGGTGCCAAATCACATCACCCGAAGTTTCTGTGTTTGGCACGAGTTCCGTTTCTTTGATCTTTGCCAGCGCCTGTATAACCTCATCCGCCAACATCGGATTTGCAATTGCATCACGGGCCAGATCAAAGACCGAATTGCACCATTCATCAGCACTTTGGCGGCTTGGGGCAACAGTGGCAATCCGGCATACCGTAAAGGGAAATTTACGATCCGGTTTGTCGGCGCTGGGCAAAATCAGCAAAATCAGCCAATAGGTCTTCCACTTGATTACGGCACGCATGCCATTCTTTGACCATGCATCGGGTGTATCACGGCGAGCGGCCAGACCGCGGGTTAGCCATTGATCAAGGAAGGGCCTCACCCCCTGCTTTAACCCACGAGCAACGAAATCACCGGTCGAGGGTAGCTTGCCGAAAAAGCCGACACTGGCTTTGCTCAAAACCGCGCAGGGCATTTGAACGCTCCAAACATGGATAGGTCAAACGGATTGTCCACGCTGTTGGCGCGCAACTCAAACTGGGCACGGTAAGGCCCTTTGGAGAGGGTTAGCTTGAATAACTCTGGCAACTGGGTGCGCTTAAGGTTGCCAGCACGGATCATCCGCAGCCACGCCCATGCACCTGTTTGCGAGGTGATGATTTCACCTGATCCATCCACAGGCGAGAATGTCATCGAGATCAAGTTCGTGCCGTCCGGCCCCGGCCATGTCATCGGTTCCGGTCGCGCAGCCGAATTGAAATAGGAAAGCGTTTGACCATCGACATTCAGCGTGACCCGCGACGCATTTGGCGACAAGTCTTTTGGTTCCAACGTAAAAGCCATTATCGGGCCAGCACCACCCGGAAATAACCCGTCGCGGATGGACCGTGCCTTCTCGAACGGTTTCAAGCGTTCCGCTGGCAGGTTGAAATCGGCCCGCCACTGCCAAGGCCGCGCGGTGGTATCAACATACGGTAGCAAGTGTTCGTTGGTAAACGTGTCGATCAGACCACCAGGACCAAACAAGCGGGCGAAATCGGCAATGTTCACGTCAATCCGGCTGGCTTGGTCAAACGGATAACGGCCAGTTGTGGCAGCCGTGCAAAACGGCAATACATCCGCGCGCCAGCGCGCATTGAGCTGAGCCAACACCGCCTCGCGCGTTAACGAGATCGTGTCGCCAGCGATACCGGTGATCCAGTCATCTATCGGGTCGGGCAGCGATGCGGCCTCGTTGGCGATGGCACCGATGAGTTGCGGTAGCCCGCCGCGTGCCAACAGTGCGGATTCTGGGTCTGGGCTGGCAGCGACGGTTTGTAATTCATTTGACAAGGCGGTCAATGCGGCGACAGCATCGTCCAGCAGGGGCGGCACGCCATCGACCTCCTCGACTGTGCCGCGCAAGGGGGCGAAATGATCGGCAACAGGCGCGCCCGCTATGGTACCAGAGCTGGATGAGCCGTCGCCGGAACCGGCAATTCGCGACCCTTGGGCGGCAAGTTTCCCAAGCCGCCCCAAACGCGCTTGTGCTGCCTTAAGCACCCCTTTAGGGACCGCTGCTCCACCTTCACCTTCTTCATCAACATAGGTTAGGTTGGTTTCCGTTACTACAGCCACCAACAATCGTTTTAGCGCACTGTCAGCGCTGGAAAGATCCTTTAGGTTGGCGCGGGCTTGCGCCAGATCACCAATCGGGGTCAGACGAACATCACGCAAGAATCCATCCCACTGGGCAATGAAATCCTCGTAATACAGCTTTAGGATATCTTGCTCCAACGTCGTGGTTGACGTGTCCGAACTTTCGGTGCACCCGCCGGTAAAGACAGCACGATCCAGTGCGGCCTGTGCTGCAATTTCCGGCACAAGCGGCAGAACTGTTTGATGAAACCCCTCAAAGGTAAACGCGCCAGGCAAGCCAATGCGCAGACTGCGTTCCGACAAACGGGTCAATACGCGCGCGCCGTTTGGTCCGGCTTTTTCAGCGGGAATCCAGTCTTTTAGTTTTGCAACATCAGGGTTGCCCAATAACGAGCGGTATGCCCGAACCGAAAGCGGGATGGTGCAGATGCTATCAAGCGCCAGC
>NZ_JBSMEZ010000126.1:0-34455 GCF_056498605.1 Profundibacter sp. | reverse complement strand
GCGGGGCAATCAAAGTCCATTGATTATCTGTTAAAACCGTTCGTATCAAAGCTGCTCTCCTTTTGTTTGCAACATTGAATCAGAACTTAAACAGAATGGGAATCCCTAAACGTCAACAGGCCCTAGTTTGACTTGGGGCGCGGTTGGCCAACTTCAGGATCATCAAGCTCTAATGACTGAGTGTTTCCAAACAGCAGCAATGCGGAACTTTGCTTTCGTTCGCAGCGGCAGGTCTACTTGCTGTCCTTAATCTATTGTTAACCAAGAAGGCATCGGCAGACATGAAGTCGCCCTACAATCGACAAATGTTCTGAGTAGCACAAGGTTATGCAACCTAAGGTCGAATAAAAATGCCAACATCACAGCCACCAATACCGAAATATGAAGAATTGCCCCGCGCGATCAAAGCCCCGTCAAATAACTGCCATCACTGCAGCTTCCCTCCTCTGCTATCGCAAAGTGAAATTGGCAGGAGCTATCAAGTCCGGCCAGTGATAAGAGTTCGCGAAAGCCTCCTAAGAAGTATCAGGAGAATATTACTGTATAGGATAAGCCGCTGATCTGAGCACCCAATACTCTTTCATTTTTCTAGCGCAAGACCCGAAGATTTCTCACAGATGGAGACTATAATGGGTCCCAACCGAGCCTTAACGGTAATTCAAACCACAGTGATCATACGATTGGACACTTCAATAATCCTATGTGGCATGGCACAATACCGCCCTAAAACGCCCCGTCATAATCAGCCTTGTCAATCGGACAAGCCAGCACCGTGAACGTACCCCGCGCCAGCGCCTCCTCCACCGCCGCCTCTAAACCCTCACGGCTTTCCACCACAATGCCCACACCACCATAGGCCCGCGCAACCGCCACAATATCAGTGCCGGCAAACTGCACCCCGTGGTTTTTCAACTGCATCATGGTCTGCTTTTTCTCGATCAATGCCAAAGAATTGTCCACCGGCACCACGATCACCACCGGCGCATGCATGTCCCGCAGAGTCGCCAAATCGCCCGTGGTCATGTCAAACCCCGCATCGCCAACCACCGCCACAACCGGGGTATCGGGGGCCGCGCGCTTATAGCCAATCGCCAGCGGCACCGCGACGCCCATGGTGCAAAACGCCGAGGATTGCAGCAACGAATTAGGTCGTTTGCAACACCACATCTGGCTCAGCAAAATCCGGTGCGCTCCGCTATCGACAGTCACCACCGCGTCTTTGGGCAAGCACTCATTCAGGGTCGCATAAATCTGGTGCGACCCCCATTCTTCACGGTTGGCAAAGACCCGCTGCAATTCGATCCTAGCCGCTGCTGGCTCACCATCCGGCCACACGTCGCTCTTTGGCCCACCTAGCGCCGTAACCGCCGCACCAACGTCGCCTATGAACTGCACCGCACTTCCGTGCATCCCGTGATCATTGGCAGCGTGCATGATTTCAATCGCGTTCTCGGCAGCCCAAGGCCGGATCCAGCCCGCCCTCATCTCAATCGGATCATACCCCGCCAAAATCACGCAATCCGACGCCGCCAGTAGCGGTAGGATGGATTTGTCCGACAGCGGCGACAACCCGTGCCCGCCCAGTGCTAAAGGGTGGTCCTCCGGTATAATTCCCTTGGATTTATAAGTGGTTACAACAGGTATCTGATGTTTGTTGGCCAAGGCCAGAATGGAAGGTCCTGCCGCATGGTGAATAGCCCCCAAACCTGCTAAAATAATAGGTTTATTTGCATTGGATAGTATTTTCTTTGCCCGCAGGCGATCATCGCCATCTGGCCACTGCTTTGGCACTAATTTCGCGGCTGGCTCCCCGACCTCTGCCACCTCATCCAGCGCCAGAGCATCCGGCAAATCAATATGCACCGGCCCCATCGGGTCAGCCATTGCAATCGACAATGCCTGTTGCACCACCTGCGCTGCCGTCCCCGCCTCGATGCGCAAACTGGCCTTGGTCACAGGGGCCATCATCGCGGATTGATCCATCACCTGATGGGTGAATTGCGCCGCCATTTCATGGGTCACACAACCGCTTAGCACAATCAGTGGCACCTGTTCCTGATAGGCGTTGGCCACCGTGTTTATCGCATTGGCTAGCCCCGGTCCAAGGGTAGCAATCAGCACCCCCGGGGCACCTGTGGCATGCCAGCTGCCCTCGGCCATATAGCCACCCGCGTTCTCGTGTTTGACTAGGGTAAATTCCAACCCCGCCCCCCGCAGCGCATCCAGCAGCGCCAACACCTCGCCACCGGGCATCCCGAACACATGACGGCACCCAGCCGTTGCCAGCCCCTCGGCTATCGCCTGCGCCGCGTTCATTTCACACCTCGCAAATAACCGTCCCGCGTTTGCGGTGTTTTCATTTCCAGCACTTTGCCCGCAATCAGATTGCGCAACATCTGCGCGGTGCCGCCACCAATGGTGAACATTCGCGCGTCCCGCACCATGCGCTCTAGCGGCAGATTGCGCGAATATCCTGCCGCCCCGTGCATTTGCAGCGCGTCATTCGTCACCTTCACAGCAGTTTCCGAGGCAATCAGTTTCGCCTGCGCAGCCATCAGCGGATCAGGGAACCCGTCGCCGCTCATCGCCGCCCGCCACAGCATCATGCGGGCCGCTTCAAGCGAGACATTCATATCGGCGACCATCCATTGCAGCCCCTGAAACTCGGCAATCGGGCGGCCAAACTGTTCGCGCACTTTAAGGTATTCGCAAGCCGCCTCATAAGCGCCCGCAGCCACGCCCAGCGCCACAGTTCCGGCCCCGACCCGCTGCCCGTTATAGGCGTTCATCAATCCGGCAAAGCCGCGTTTTATACCGACAGGAGGGATCAAGGCCATATCGGCACTGATCTCCATATCTATGAGCCGCACTTCGGTTTCGGGAATGCCGCGCAGCCCCATCGCAGGCTCACGCGGCCCGATAACCAGTCCCGCGTCTTCACCCCGCACCGCGATAAAGCCGCCAATGCCTAAACGCTCGCCATCTTCCTCGACTTGGGCGAAAATCAGATGCGCCTTGGAGACACCGCCGCCAGTGATCCAGTGCTTGGTGCCGTTCAACACATAAGTATCGCCCCTTTTCACCGCCACCGTGGTCATATCGGTCGCCGCCGACCCCGACCCAGGCTCGGTGATACAAATCGCCGGTTTGTCCCCTGCCAAAACCAGCGGTGCGACGCGGTCAATCTGCGCCTGTGTGCCATAGGCACAAATCGCGCCAATCGCACCCATGTTGCCCTCTACCACGATGCGGCCCGTGACGCCGCAGGCTTTGGCCATTTCCTCGACCACCAGCACCGCGTCAAGGTATGAACACCCCTGCCCGCCGTGTTCCTTGGGAATGCACATACCCATGAAACCAGCCTCGGTTAACGCCGCCACGTTGTCCCACGGGTATCGTTCCGTGCGGTCCACTTCTGCGGCACGCTTGCGGATCATGCCTTGGGCCAATTCCCGTGCGTCACCCTGAATTTGGCGCTGTTCATGTGTCAGTTGGAACATCATTTTTTCTCCAGCCATTCGGCCAATACCTCATCCGTATGTTCGCCACACAGCGGCGGGGATTGGCGGTAATTCACGGGGGTCGCGCTGAATTTCACCGGATTGCCGATCAAATCAACGCTCCCTGATGCAGCCAACGGATGCGGCATTGAAATCTTCATGCCCCGCGCCGCCACCTGTTCCGAGGCAAACACCTCGGGCAGCGTATTGATCTCGCCCCCCGGCACACCCTCGGCCTCCATATCCGCCACCAATGTCACCTTTTCAATCTGGCGGATGCGCGCCTCCAGTAGCGCAATTAACACCTCGCGGTTTTCCAGCCGCGCCGAGTTCAGAGTAAAGCGCGCATCCCCCGCCAATTCCGGCAATCCGATCAACGCTGCAAACCGCGCGAATTGCGCGTCATTGCCCACAGCCACAATCGCGTGGCCGTCACTGCATTCAAACACCTGATAGGGCACAATATTGGGGTGCTGGTTGCCGCGCCGTTTTGGGGTGTCGCCCGACAGCAGGTAATTCACCCCCTCGTTGGCCAGCCATGCCACTTGGGTATCGGCCAGCGCAATGTCGATGTGCTGGCCCTCACCCGTCGCATCCCGATGCCGCAGCGCCGCCAAGATCGAGGTGCTGGCATACATGCCGCACATCATATCCGCGATGCCCACGCCCACCTTGGTCGGCACCCCGTCGGGATCGCCCGTCAGGCTCATGATGCCGCCTGACCCTTGCACCAACAGGTCATACCCCGCCCGATGCGCGTTTGGTCCGGTCTGCCCGAAACCGGAAATCGAACAATAAACCAGCGCCGGATTGATCACCGAGAGCGTTGCGTAATCCAGCCCGTATTTTGTCAGCCCGCCTGCCTTGAAATTCTGGATCACCACATCGGCCTTTTTGGCCAGTTTGCGCAAGGTCTCGGCTCCGTCTGGATCGGCCATATCCACCGCAATGCTACGCTTGTTTCGATTGGTGCACATGTAATAGGCGCTCTCGCGCGTCGCTTCGCCCTCCGCCGTCGTGACATAAGGCGGCCCCCACGCACGAGTATCGTCGCCAGCACCAGGCCGCTCGACCTTGATCACATCCGCGCCCATATCACCCAGCAATTGCGTGGCATAAGGCCCCGCCAGAATGCGTGTCATGTCCAGAATGCGAAGGCCCGCCAGTGGGCCGGTGTTTTTCGATGCCACTTCTAAAAATCCTTTATCCAGATGACTCGCCTTTGCCCAACTCTATGCCTGTGTTTATATAGGGGGCAATGGAATTCATGCCCATAGCGCGGGCGAGGCGATGTAATGACCAAACGCCCAATCATACCGCCGCAATTTAGATCAGCGGCTGAACAGCTAAAACTGTCACCGGCGATCGTTTCTGGCAACCACGTCTTTCTGACAGGCGTCACGGGGGCGGGTGCAGACGGGCAGATGCCGGATGATCCAGAATCCCAGATCAGAAATGCCTTTGACAAGATCGGGCTGGTGCTGCGCCACGCAGACCTGACGTTTGGGGCGATTGTCGAGATGACAAGCTATCATGTCGGCATCGGCGATCACTTTGATCTGTTCGCCTCGGTCCGTGCCGAATACGTTCAGGAACCCTATCCGGCATGGACAGCCGTTGAGGTTGCAGGCTTGCGGCGCGACGGCGCGATTGTTGAAATTCGGGTGGTTGCCAACAGCAGCGAGTAAAGCCGTAAGGCTTGATGAGCTTTTTGCCCTAAAGCGTTGGCAAAAACGATCCCTGCAAATCCGAAATAAACCCGTGCACCGTGGCAATCGCCGGTGTCACCGTCAAATCCTCGCGCTGTAGTAAATACCATTTGCGCTCTATCGGCAGCCCCTCGGGTTCGATCGTCACCAGACGGCCCGATTTCAATTCCTCTGTCACCGTATGGAGCGAGATCATCGCGATACCTAACCCCGCAATCACCGCCTGTTTGATGGTCTCGTTGGTGCCCATTTCAATGAACCGGTATGTGGTCCCGTCGCCAATCCGGTCCAGATAGCGGATCATCAGAATACGGGTGCCTGACCCGTCTTCGCGGGCGATGAATGTTTCTGACAGCAAATCCTCGGGGCTGATATTGGCCTTGCCCGCCAATGGGTGGTCAGGGGCGGCGATCATCACATGCGGGTGGCTACCGATCTGTTCCAATAACACAGCAGGCGCGCGTGGCGGCCGCCCCATGATGGCCAGATCAATCGACTGCTGTTGCAAGGCGCGCACAATCATGTCGCGGTTGCCAACCCGCAGCACCACGTCAATATCAGGGTAATGCTGCTGCAACATTGCCACCAGACTGGGTGCGAAATATTTACCGGTCGATACCACGCCCAGCACCACGACACCGCTTTGTCCGTCGCGCAGTGCCCGCACCTGTTGCAAACACCCCTCCAGCGCGTTCTGAATGGTGAATTGTGCATCCAGAACCGCCTGCCCTTCAGCAGTCAACCGCGCCCCAAGTGCGCCGCCCCGATCCACCAGCCGACATTGCAGGTTTTCTTCCAGAATCCGCAACTGGGTGTGGATTGCCGGCGGCGTGAGCCCCACTGACTCGGCGGCAGCAGATAAAGTTCCCTGCTCGGCCACGGCGCGTATGGCCCGTAACTGTTTGAAAGTTATCGCATCCAGCTTTGCCATTAAATTTCCTTAATCTCAACTTCGATATTATTAAATTCTATAATCATTCAACTTATGGAATGCTAATAAAAATACCGAAAACGCGCCAGAATCGGGGGATTATTATGCAGCCAGACGGAAGTATCATCGGAAACGGCCAGATTCCGGCGGATTTATATCCTCTGATCAACGGGCTTTGCACTGTCGGGGCCGACCTTGCCAAAACCATCGCACGCGGCTCGCTGGGCCAAACACTGGGCGGAAATGTTGGTGAAAACACCGATGGCGACCAGCAAAAAGCACTGGATGTGATGGCAGACGAGGCTTTTGCCGAGGCACTGAAATCACTGGGTGTGCGCTGGTATGCCTCCGAGGAGCAAGAGGTCGTGGTCGAGCTGGACCCCAAGGGCAAATACGCGCTGGCGATTGACCCGCTGGATGGCTCCTCCAACATTGATGTGAATGTCTCTATCGGCACGATCTTTTCGATATTCGAGGCCAAGGATGGGGCGGATGAAAGTTTCCTGCGCCCCGCCCATGAGCAAATCGCGGCGGGCTACATTATTTTCGGGCCACAAACCGGCCTGATGGTGACCTTTGGCGACGGCACCCAGTTCTATATCCTAAGCCCTGACACTGGCCGCTATGAGATGGCCAATGATCATGTAGTCGTGCCCAAAGAATCCAATGAATACGCGATCAATGCCTCGAACTACCGCCATTGGTCCAAACCCGTGCGCGCCTATATTGACGACTGCATCGCGGGGGCCGAGGGGGTCCATGAGCGCAATTTCAACATGCGCTGGGTCGCGTCACTGGTGGCCGAAACCCACCGTATCCTGACCCGCGGCGGCATATTCCTGTATCCGACCGATGACCGTGAAGGATACGGCGCTGGCCGCCTACGGATGCTGTATGAATGTGCGCCAATGGCGTTTCTGGTGGAGCAGGCCGAGGGCCACGCCACCAATGAACATGACCGCATTCTGGACCAGACCGCAAAAGAACTGCACGCCCGCACGCCCTTTGTGTTTGGCACCCCCTACAAGGTGGATCGCCTCGCCTCCTACCATGACCTCCCCGACAAAGAAGTCTCTGCCCTTTTTGGCTCTCGCGGCCTGTTTCGTGATTAAGGAAAACATGACATGAGCAAGAAACATCCGATCATTTCCGTCACTGGTTCCTCTGGCGCTGGTACATCAACCGTCAAAGACACGTTCGAGCAGATTTTTCGCCGTGAAGGTGTGACCGCTGCCACCATCGAGGGTGATGCGTTCCACAAATATGACCGCGCCGCGATGAAGGCCGAACTGGACAAGCATTACGCCAAAGGCGACCACACCTTTAGCCATTTCAGCTATGAAGCCAACGCGCTGGAAGAACTGGAGGCGGTATTCAAATCCTATGGTGAAACCGGCACCGGCAAAAAACGCTATTACGTGCATAATGACGAAGAGGGTGCAGCTTTGGGCGCAGCTTCAGGCACATTCACCGACTGGGAAGACATTGAGGCCGGCACAGATTTACTGTTTTACGAGGGTCTGCATGGGGCCGTGAAAAACGACAGCATTGATCTGCCCAAATACGCCGATATGTCAATCGGGGTTGTGCCTGTGGTGAATCTGGAATGGATCCAGAAAATCCACCGTGACAAAACCCAGCGCGGTTACACCACCGAGGCCGTGACCGACACGATCTTGCGCCGGATGCACGCCTATGTGCATTGCATCATGCCGCAATTCACCCAGACCGACATCAATTTCCAGCGGGTGCCAATCGTTGACACCTCGAACCCGATGATCTCGCGCTGGATCCCGACGGCAGACGAAAGCCTTGTGGTAATCCGCTTTCGCGATCCGCGCGGCATTGATTTCCCTTACCTGCAATCGATGATCCATGACAGTTTCATGAGCCGCGCCAATTCGATCGTGGTGCCCGGTGGCAAGATGGAACTGGCAATGCAGCTGATCTTTACCCCGATGGTGGAACGCATGCTTTCCCAATCCAAACGCGCATAGATAAGGGCCAGTATTATGACCAATGAAACCAACATGGCCAACGCCATCCGCGCCCTTTCGATGGACGCGGTTCAGGCTGCCAATTCCGGCCATCCGGGTGCGCCGATGGGCATGGCCGATGTCGCCACTGTTCTGTTCAACCGCTTCATAAAAATTGACCCGTCTGCCGATAAATGGGCCGACCGCGACCGGTTCGTGATGTCGGCGGGGCATGGCTCGATGTTGGTTTATTCGATCAACCATTTGCTGGGCTACAGCGACATGGACATGAACCAGATCCGCAACTTCCGCCAGATGGGGTTCCGCACCGCTGGCCACCCTGAATATGGCCACGCGATGGGGATTGAAACCACCACAGGCCCGCTGGGTCAGGGTATTTCCACAGCTGTCGGCATGGCGCTGGCTGAACGGATGCACAACGCCCGTTTTGGCGATGATCTGGTAGATCACTACACCTATGTGATCGCTGGCGATGGCTGCCTGATGGAAGGCATCAGCCACGAAGCCATTGATTTCGCTGGAAACATGGGCCTAGGCCGTCTGGTTGTGATGTGGGATGACAACAGCATCACCATTGATGGTGCGGTCGATTTGTCCTCATCGATGAACCAGCAAATGCGCTTTGAGGCCGCTGGTTGGCATGTTCAATCCGTCGATGGCCATGACAAAGACGCGGTGGCCGCCGCCATTGAAGCGGCCCGCAAAGACCCACGCCCCTCGATGATCGCCTGCAAGACCATCATTGGCTATGGGTCACCTAATAAACAGGGCACATCCGCCACTCACGGCGCCCCCTTGGGGGACGACGAGATTGCCCTGACGCGTGAGGCTTTGGGCTGGCCTCACGCTCCTTTTGAAATCCCTGCCGAAGTCTATGACGACTGGCATGCCATTGCCGCTCGCGGCAAAGAGGCGCGTTTGGGTTGGGATAAACGTCTGGCCGGTTCCGCCAAGGCCGAAGCGTTCAACGCGTCATTGGCCGCACCGGACGCATCCGCGCTGGACGCCGCGATCAATGCCTATAAACACCGTTTGTCAACTGACGCGCCAAAGGTTGCGACCCGCAAGGCCAGCCAGATGGCGCTGGAAGTGGTCAACGCCACCCTGCCCAATACCATTGGCGGATCAGCCGATCTGACCGGATCAAACCTGACCAAAACATCCAGCATGGAAACCGTGACACGCGACAATTACGCAGGCAGCTACATCTATTACGGTGTGCGCGAACACGGCATGGCCGCCGCAATGAACGGTATCGCGTTACACGGCGGGTTCTTTGCCTATGGCGGCACCTTTCTGGCCTTTGCCGACTACTGTCGCGGCTCGATCCGCCTGTCGGCGCTGATGGGCATTCCGGTATCCTACGTGATGACCCACGACAGTATTGGATTGGGCGAAGACGGCCCGACCCACCAGCCGGTGGAAACCGTCGCATCGCTGCGCGCCATGCCCAACCTGATGGTGTTTCGCCCCGCCGATGTGGTGGAAACGGCCGAGGCTTGGCAGATTGCCGCGACCTCAAGCACCACCCCGTCAATCCACTGTTTGTCACGCCAAGGCCTGCCAACCCTGCGCACCAAACACACGGATGCCAATATGGTGGCCAAAGGTGCCTACATCCTGCGCGATACAGCAGGCGAGCGTGACGTGACCTTGATCGCCACCGGTTCCGAAGTGGAAATCGCCATGAATGCCGCCGAGGCTTTGGCCAAAGACGGCATCAAGGCTTGTGTGGTGTCCGCCCCGTGTTTCGAGCTGTTTGCTGATCAAGACGCAGCCTACCGCGCCGAAGTTCTGGGAACCGCCCCGCGAGTCGGGGTTGAAGCCGCGATTGAGCAAAGCTGGGGCAAACTGCTGGGCGATAATTCCGCCTTTGTCGGCATGACCGGCTTTGGCGCATCCGCCCCGATTGACGACCTGTATAACCATTTCGGTATCACGGCTGACGCTGTGGCAACCGCTGCCAAAAATCTGCTTTAAGGGAGAAAAGACCATGACAGTAAAAGTAGCCATCAACGGCTTTGGCCGCATCGGCCGTAACATTCTGCGCGCCATTGTTGAATCAGGGCGAACCGATATCGAAGTCGTTGCGATCAACGATCTGGGTCCGGTCGAGACCAATGCCCATTTGCTGCGCTTTGACTCCGTCCACGGTCGGTTCCCCGCGACTGTCACTGTATCAGGTGATACCATCGATGTTGGCCGCGGCCCGATCAAAGTGACCGCGATCCGTGACCCCAAAGATCTGCCTTGGGGCGACGTTGACATTGCGATGGAATGCACCGGCATTTTCACCGCCAAGGACAAAGCGCAACTGCTGCTGGACAGTGGGGCGTCGCGCGTTCTGATCTCGGCCCCCGGTGCAAATGCTGATAAAACAATCGTTTACGGGGTGAACCATGATACTCTGACCGGCGATGACCTGATCGTTTCCAACGCATCTTGCACCACCAACTGCTTGTCCCCTGTCGCCCAAACCCTGCACAATGCCATCGGCATCAACCACGGTTTCATGACCACAATCCACAGCTATACCGGCGACCAACCCACGCTCGATACCATGCACGGCGACCTTTATCGCGGCCGCGCCGCTGCTGTCAGCATGATCCCGACCTCGACCGGTGCTGCCAAGGCTGTTGGCCTTGTGCTGCCCGAAATGGCGGGCAAGCTGGATGGCGTTGCGATCCGCGTCCCGACCCCGAATGTTTCGGTTGTCGACCTTACATTCGAAGCGTCGCGTGACACCACCATCGAAGAGGTCAACGCCGCGATCAAAGCCGCAGCCGATGGTCGCTTGAAGGGTGTGCTGGGCTATACCGAAGTGCCCAATGTCTCGATCGACTTTAACCATGATCCGCACTCATCCATCTTCCACATGGACCAGACCAAAGTGGTTAGTGGCAACATGGTGCGCATCCTGACGTGGTATGACAACGAATGGGGTTTCTCTAACCGCATGGCTGACACAGCCGTCGCTATGGGAGCCCTGATCTAATGGGCATCCTTGCGATCACCGATATGGATGTGAAGGGCAAGCGCCTAGTGGTGCGCGCCGATCTGAACGTGCCGTTTCATGATGACGGCACGGTCAGCGACGCCACCCGTATCACGCGGTTTGCCGAGGGTATGCGCCCCCTGCTGGCCGCCGGTGCTTCGCTTGTTATCTTGACCCATCTGGGTCGCCCCAAAGGGCAGCGCAATCCTGATCTGTCGACCAAATCTATCCAGTCGACATTGTCAGACGCTTTGGCTGTGGATGTGGCGTTCAGCGACACTTGCGTTGGCCCCGATGCCGAAGCCGCTGCTGCCGCATTAAACCCTGGCGAGGCGCTGCTTTGCGAAAACGCGCGGTTCGAGCCCGGCGAGGAGACAAATGATCTGGCGTTGGCCGCACAATTCGCCCGCCTTGGTGACATCTACGTCAATGACGCGTTTTCCTGCGCCCACCGTGCACATGCCTCGACCGAAGCGATTGCCAGCCAGATGGTCGCAACTGCTGGCCCCTTGATGCTGGGCGAGGTCGAAGCTTTGACCAAAGCGTTAGAGGCCCCCAAACGCCCATCCGTGGCGATTGTTGGTGGCGCAAAAGTGTCCTCCAAAATCTCGGTGCTGAAAAACCTTGTCGGCAAGCTGGACGCGGTGATCATCGGCGGCGGCATGGCCAACACCTTCCTGTTCGCCGACGGCGCCCCAATGGGTAAATCGCTGCACGAGGCTGACCAAGTCGACACGGTTGCCGAAATCCGCGCGCTGGCCGCCAAATCTGGCTGCAAACTACTGCTGCCTAGTGACGTTGTGGTTGCCCGCGAGTTCAAAGCCAACGCCCGCAAGCAGATCGTCGCCAATGACGCCTGCCCCGAAGACGCGATGATATTGGACGCCGGCCCCGAAGCCCTGCGTGATTTTGAGGCCGAACTGGCCAGCGCCCAGACCATCCTGTGGAACGGACCGCTGGGTGCCTTTGAAATCCCGCCGTTTGACCATTCGACCAAAATGCTGGCCCGTGCCGCGGCTGATATGACCCGCGCAGGTCTGGCCGTATCAGTCGCCGGTGGCGGCGATACGGTGGCGGCCCTGAATGTGGCCAACGCCGCTGACGACTTCACCTATGTCTCCACCGCTGGTGGGGCCTTTCTGGAATGGCTCGAGGGTAAAGAACTGCCCGGCCTCGCCGCACTCTCGCGTGCAAAAGCAGCTTAATCTTAAGGACTTAACAACATGGCACTAATCACACTCCGTCAACTGCTGGATCACGCCGCCGAAAATAATTACGGCGTGCCTGCGTTCAACATCAACAACATGGAACAGGGGCTGGCGATCATGCGCGCCGCCGATGAATGTGACGCGCCGGTGATCATGCAAGCCTCGCGCGGTGCGCGGTCATACGCGGGCGACATCATGCTGCGCCATATGATTCAGGCGCTGGCTGAAATGTATCCGCATATTCCGCTGTGTATGCATCAAGACCACGGCAATGACGAGGCCACATGCTCCACTGCTATCCGCCACGGCTTCACCTCGGTGATGATGGATGGATCATTGCACGCCGACATGAAAACCCCCGCCGATTTTGAGTATAACGTCGATATCACCGAACGCGTTTCGCGCATGGCGCATTGGGTTGGCGCCTCGGTCGAGGGCGAGTTGGGCGTGTTGGGGTCGTTGGAAACCGGCGAAGCTGCCGAAGAAGACGGATCAGGCGCAGTTGGCAAATTGTCAATGGAGCAGCTTTTGACCGACCCTGATGAGGCCGTTGAGTTTGTTAAGCGAACCAAAGTGGACGCGCTGGCAATCGCCTGTGGGACGTCGCACGGCGCTTACAAATTCTCGAGCAAACCCACGGGCGAGACATTGGCGATGAGCCAAATCGCGGCGATCCACGCCAAACTGCCCAGCACCCACCTTGTGATGCACGGCTCAAGTTCCGTGCCGCAATACCTGCAAGACCTGATCAACAAATACGGTGGCGAGATGCCGCAAACATACGGTGTGCCTGTTGAAGAGATCGAAAAGGGCATCAAAATGGGCGTGCGCAAGGTGAATATCGACACCGATAACCGCATGGCCCTGACCGGACAGTTCCGCAAAGTGGCAGCCGAGAACCCGACCGAGTTCGATCCACGCAAATTCATGATCCCAGCGATGGCAGAAATGCAAAAACTGGTCAAAGATCGGTTCGAGCGCTTCGGCACCGCAGGCAATGCCGCCAAAATGACAGTCATCCCGATGGATGACATGGCCAAGCGTTACGCCGACGGATCACTTGACCCGCAAATCGCCTGACCCTAAACGCGGGGGGCCGATTTCTTTGAAAGAAATCAAACCGGAATTTTTCAAAAATTCCGCCCCCGCGTAGACCGCAAACAAAACAGGAAATGAACCATGTCCTTTGACCGCAACATCAAAATCGCCCCCTCTATCCTTTCGGCAGATTTCGCCAACTTCGGCCAAGAAATCCGCGCCATCGAGGACCAAGGCTGTGACTGGGTCCATGTCGATGTCATGGACGGCCATTTCGTCCCCAACCTGACCTTTGGCCCGCCTGCCGTGGCCGCATTCCGCCCCCACGTGAAAACCGTGATGGACGTGCATCTGATGATTGCGCCGGTGGACCAATACATCGACGCCTATGCAGAGGCCGGCGCCGATTATATTTCGGCCCACCTTGAGGCGACCACACATCCGCACCGCACCTTGCAAGCAATCCGGAATGCTGGTGTCAAATCCGGCCTTGCCTTGAACCCCGGCACGGGAATTGGCGACATAGAGTATCTGCTTGATATGATAGATATGTTTGTGGTGATGACCGTAAACCCCGGTTTTGGTGGCCAAAAATTCATCCACAGCCAAATCGACAAAGTCAAAAAACTGCGCAGCCTGATTGGCGACCGTCCTATCCACATAGAAATTGATGGTGGCATTACCCCCGAAACAGCCCCCCTGATGGCCGCGGCTGGTGCAGACGTGTTAGTGGCCGGTTCCGCCGTATTCAACGGCGGATCAGTAGATAAACCCGAAGTCTATGGCAACAACATCCGCGCCATCCGCGACGCAGCGAGTGCTGCGCAATAGGAGCGACCGGAAGGTCCGCGCGAACGAGCCTTCCAAAACTCGGCCTGTCAGATTAAACCTGATAGGTCGTTTTAACAAACTGGAGAACCACCATGGCTGTCACCCCCCCCGTCTGCGATTTCAACTGGCCAGCGCCCGATTTCACCCTGCCAGCCACTGATGGCAAGACCTATTCGCTGAACGATCTAAAGGGCGAGAACGGCACGCTGGTGATGTTCATCTGCAATCACTGCCCCTATGTGATTTCCATCATGGATAAACTGGTGCGCGATGCGCGTGACCTGCAAAAACTGGGCATCAGCGTGATTGCGATCAATGCCAATGACGCCGGTGAATACCCCGATGACAGCTTCGAGAACATGCAAAAGCAGGACTTTCCATTCCCCTATCTGCATGACGAAAGCCAAGCCGTGGCCCGCGCATACGACGCCCAATGCACACCTGATTTCTTTGGCTTTAACGCCGATATGGGCCTGCAATACCGTGGTCGCTTGGATTCGTCCGGCCGCAACAAAGGCGCTGATGATCTGACCCGCGATCTGTATCTGGCGATGAAACTGGTCGCCGAAACAGGCATAGGCCCAACCGAGCAAACGCCTTCTATGGGCTGCTCAATCAAATGGAAAACCGCATGACACCTATCGTTTTTGATCTCGACGGTACACTGATCCACAGCGCCCCCGACCTGCACGCCGCTTGTGTGAAAATGCTGGCTGATGAAGGTGCGCCAACGCCCAGCCTGCAAACCGTGATCGGTTATATCGGCAATGGGGTGCCGCGTTTGGTTGAACTGGCGATGAAGGACGCTGGCATTGCCGCCGATCAGCACGCCCGTTTGGTGCAGGCCTATATGGTGCATTATGACGCCGACCCCGTTACCCTGACCACGGTTTACCCCAACCTGCTGACGCTGCTGGAAACGCTGAAATCTGCGGGTCACAAATTGGCGGTTTGTACCAACAAACCCGAAGCGCCCGCGCGGGTGATCCTAGACATGTTGAACATTGAACGTTTCTTTGATGTTGTTGTCGGTGGCGACACATTAGCGGTAAAGAAACCCAACCCAGAACCGTTGTTTGAATGCCTGAAACTGATGGGTGTTCGCAGCTGCCTGTATGTCGGTGACAGCGAGGTTGATGCGCAAACTGCTGATCGGGCAAAAATGACAATGGCCCTGTTCACCAAGGGGTATCGCAAAACTCCCGTGGCCGAACTCCCCCACGCCTTTGCCTTTGACGATTTCGCGGCCCTTGGCCCCTATATCAATAACTTGTGACCATGACACTAAAAGCCCTGATTTTCGACGTCGACGGCACCTTGGCCGAAACTGAAGAAGCCCACCGTGCGGCGTTTAATTCCACATTCAAATCCTGGGGGCTGGATTGGAACTGGTCGGTGGATGACTACCGTCAATTGCTGAAAACCACCGGCGGCAAGGAACGCATGCGCGCGCACCAAAAAGCTTTGCCCACAGGCGAGCGCCGTCTGACGGACGACGAAATCGCCAAACTGCACGTCGAGAAAACCGCCGCTTACGGCGCAATCCTTGCCGCGGGACAGCTGGAATTGCGCGAAGGGGTTGCCGACCTGATCATTGCAGCGCGTGCGCGTGGCCTGAAGGTCGCCGTTGCCACCACCACCAACATCCCGAACGTCGAAGCGCTGTGCCAATGCTGCTGGGGCAAACCCGCGTTAGAGGTGTTCGATCACGTGGCCGCTGGCGACATGGTGAAACAGAAAAAACCCGCCCCCGACGTGTTCCTGCTGGCGCTTGACCAGTTGGACCTACCTGCTGACGCCTGTATCGCATTCGAGGATAGCCGCAATGGTGTGCTTTCCGCTCTGGGCGCAAATCTGCCCGTGCTGGTCACCCCCTCGGCCTACACTGACGCGGATGATTTCAGCGATGCAAACTGGGTGATTCCGACACTAGAGGTCAAAAACCTGCCCTCGGAATTGATCTAACACTCCCACATTTTCGTTCCATAAATATCCTCGCCGCAGGCATCGCTTTACCCGGCAGGGGGAAAGCGTTTGCGGCGACACGCCTAGCGTGGCGCAATCCCTCAGGTAAACTTGCGGAAAAACCGTGTGCGATCAAAAATCTTCTCCAGCGCCTCCAGACGCGGACGGGTTTCGCCCCATGTTTTTTCCTGCACCTCGGCAATCATCGTTTCCAGTAAGATCATCGGCGCCACCAGTGAATCCCACGCCGAGGGCGCAACAATCCGGCTCAGGAACGTGCGGTTGGCATACCGATCAACCGGCGAGCGCCACTGGTCGGTAAAAAGAATAACTTCCGCCCCCGCATCATGTACCATTTCGGCCAGCTTCAACGTCGAATTCTCGTAGCGGCGCACATCAAACACAACCAGCACGTCGCCCTTTTTTATATCCAGCAAATAATGCGGCCAGGCATTTGAAATAGACTGGATATGGGTCACATTCGGGCGGATCAGCTGCATATGCAGGAAAAAATAATCCGCCAGCGAACGGGTGACGCGCCCGCCGACAATATAAATTGCACGCTCGGGGTCGGCCAGTATCGCACAGCTCTGGTCAAAGTCCTCTGCATCAATTTGCGCCAGTGTTTGGCGGATGTTGCTGTTGATCGCTTCGGCAAACCGGTTCAGGATATGACCCTCCGGCGCACGCTCGCTCCATTTATCATGCTTGGCAATCGGGCCGGAAATTTTGGCATCCAGTTCACGGCGCAGCGCCGCCTGAAATTCGGGAAACCCTTTATATCCCAGCTTTTGCACCATCCGCGCGGCCGTTGGCGTTGAAACCTGCGCAGCCTTGGCAACCGTGGTGATCGTACCCAATCCCGATACCGGATAATTCTCCAGTATCAAATCTGATAATTGCCGCTCGGCGCGGGTCAGGCTGTCAGACGATGATCGCAAACGTTCTGCTACAGTTTTGTTGCTTGCCATAAAAAACATCCCCCCTTCCATGGTAATTCTTACCTATTAACACTTGTTTGCGCATTTTCTTAAGAAAATATATTGACAGATCGGCCCATTATGAAGAATTCTCTTCAAAAATCAATTCATAGCGACTCGGGGGGATATGGGGCGCACAGAACATCCAGAAAATTCGGGGAATGTCCCCGCTGCAGTGGTGCTGAATGAAACAGGCACCGCGCCGGTTCTGCTGGTGTGCGAGCATGCCTCGAACCATATCCCCGCCCATCTGGATCACCTTGGGCTGGCCCCATCCGCCCGCATCAGCCATGTCGCGTGGGACCCGGGTGCGCTGGCTGTGGCGACCCACATGAGCCGGATCATGGACGCCCGCCTAGTGGCCAGCACCGTGTCGCGGCTGGTTTACGATTGTAACCGCCCGCCCGAAGCCGCAGGCGCGATGCCCGAGCGCAGCGAGTTGTTCGACATTCCCGGTAATATCGGGCTGAATGATGCACAAAAATCCGACCGCGTGGCGAAGGTGTACGAGCCGTTCCGCACCTTGTTGGCCGAAACAATCGCCGCGTCGCCAATCCCGTCGGTTCTGGTCACCATCCACAGCTTTACCCCTGACTATATGGGGAAATCCCGCGCGGTTGAAATAGGCATTCTGCACGACAGTGATACACGGCTGGCAGATGCGATTCTGGGCCTTGCACCCGCACACACAAAATTGAACACCCAGCGCAACGCGCCCTATGGACCGGCCGACGGCGTAACGCATACGTTGAAGCTACATGCCCTGCCAAGCGGGTTGCTGAATGTGATGATCGAAGTGCGCAATGATCTGATTGCTGATGAAACCACACAACTGGCGATGGCCAAAACGATGGCCAGTCTAATCAATGACGCCCTTGCTACCCTGACCCGTCAAACGGAGGCCCAATGCCACGCGTAGCCAAATCATTTGTTCGCATTGTTGACCGGATCAACTATTTTGTCGGGCGCATCATGATGTATTCAATCTTTTTCCTGATCGCGGTGTTGATGTACTCAATTTTTGCTAAACAGGCATTTCTGATTCCGCCGTTCTGGACGTTGGAAGTCGCGCAATTCACGCTGGTAGCTTATTACCTGCTGGGTGGCGCATATTCGATCCAGTTGGGCGCTAATGTGCGGATGGATCTGTTTTACAGCGAATGGTCGGATCGCAAAAAAGCATGGATCGACTGCTTCACCGTGCTGCTGCTGATCTTCTATCTAGGGGTCATGTTGTATGGGGGTGTCGATTCGATGCTCTATTCCATTAAATACAATCAACACTCTGCCTCTATGTGGCGTCCTGCCATCTGGCCGATCAAGGCAATCATGTGCACCGGCATCTTTATGATGCTGATGCAAGCCCTCTCTGAGCTTATCAAAGATATCGCTACACTCAGAGGAGAGCATCTCTAATGTCGCAAGAATATATCGCAATTTTCATGTTCGCATCTATGATGCTGGCCCTACTAACAGGGCAACGCGTCTTTGGGGCGATCGGAGGGATTGCTGCCATTGCTGCGATTACCCTGTGGGGGACGGGCGGGTCCGACATTCCGTTTTCTGCTGCGATGAAGGTGATGAAATGGTATCCGATGCTGACCCTGCCGATGTTTATCTTCATGGGCTATGTGCTCTCGGAAAGTAAAATCGCCGATGATCTGTACAAGATGTTCCATGTCTGGATGGGGTCGGTCAGCGGCGGGCTTGCCATTGGGACAATTGGTTTGATGGTGCTGATTTCTGCAATGAACGGGCTGTCTGTGGCCGGTATGGCCATTGGGGCCACCATTGCGCTGCCAGAGCTGTTGCGACGAGGGTATGACAAAAGGATGGTCACGGGGGTTATTCAGGCCGGATCATCCCTTGGCATTCTAGTGCCGCCTTCGGTGGTGCTGGTATTGTATGCGATGATCGCGCGGGCACCGGTTTCCAAACTGTGGATGGCCGGTATCCTTCCGGGCCTAATGATGGCCACGATGTTCACCATCTATATCTATTTTCGCTGCAAAATAACGCCCAGCCTTGGTCCTGCCCTTAACAAGGAAGAGCTGATCGAGTTTGAAGAAATTTCGGAACACCCCATCCGGATCAATTATTTCGTGATGGCAGGGCTTGCCGTTTTACTGCTCTCGTCTATGACCGGTATCATACCGTTCAACACAGCGGCCCTGATCGCCCTTGGAGCGTTTGTTCTGTTTGCCGTCTTCAGAAATAAATCAGCCACGTTTTACGACATTTTCCTAAAGGAAAAAAACCGCCTGCTGTTTTCTGGCATGTTGCCGCTGGTGATCTTTTTCTCGATGATGGTTCCCTTCATAAACGGCTGGACCAGTCTTGTAGAAAGCTCGGCTGTAGGGGCTATGACGGCCTTTGGCGCAGCGGTTCTAAAGGGGCGTATGACGCGCCGTGTGTTCGAGGAATCCGTGCGCAACACGCTGGCGATTTCCTGCATGTTCATGCTGATCGTTGTCGCCGCCCTTGGCTTTGGTGCGGTGTTTGACGGGCTGGGGGCTGTACGGGCGATTGACGGGTTGTTCCGTGATCAACTGGGCCTGAACCCATGGACCATCCTGATTATCATGCAGCTGTCATTTCTGGTTATGGGCACCTTTCTGGACGACACAGCCATGCTGGTTATCGTGGCACCACTGTATGTGCCTCTTGTAGACGTGTTGGGATTTGATTTGATCTGGTATGGTGTTCTCTACACCATCACCACACAGATCGCCTATATGACCCCGCCGTTTGGATATAACCTATTTTTGATGCGGGCGATGGCACCGAAAGAAATATCGATCCACGATATTTATGTGTCGATCATTCCGTTTGTGCTGATCATGGTGGCCGCACTGGCCATAATCATGGTCTTTCCCGAAATTGCCCTTTGGCTACCGGAGCACTTGAAACCTGGAAGATAAGACCCTGACAAAAGGGATAGAGGGGCAGAACCCCTGTTAAACAGAAGAAAACCAACCAAGGAGGATATCATGACTACCAGACGTAAGTTTATAACCACAGCCGGTGTCGGCGCAGCAGCTGCTGCGCTTGCCGCGCCCAGCCAGATCAAGGCGCAAGCCCCGATCAAATGGCGTTTGCAAACCTATTCCGGTGCACCGCTTGGTGCCCATGTGATCAAGCCGCAAATTGAACAATTCAACGCGGCAGCCAACGGCGAGATGGAGATCGAACTGTATTACGCTGACCAACTGGTGCCCACGGACGAATTGTTCCGCGCCATGCAGAACGGGACGCTGGACGCGGTGCAGTCGGATGATGCCACAATGGCCTCGCCCGTCGATATCTCGGATTTTGGCGGTTACTTCCCCTTTTCATCCAAATTCAGCCTTGATTTGCCGGTCCTGTTTGAACGCTATGGCCTGAATGAAATCTGGGCCGAAGCCTATGGCGAAGTTGAAAACGTCACTTGGCTGTCTGCAGGTGCGTGGGATCCGCTGCATATCTTTACAGTGGACAAACCAATCCGCTCGCTGGCCGACATGGCCGGATTGCGCGTGTTTGGCGTGCCAACCGCTGGCCGCTTCCTGTCGCGTTATGGCCTGATCCCAGTGACGGTTCCGTGGGAAGACGTAGAAGTCGCCATGCAAACCGGCGAGTTGGACGGGGTGGCATGGTGTGGCTTTACTGAAGCCTACGAAGTTGGCTGGGCCGACATCTGTAACTACGCCCTGCTGAACAACGTCACCGGCGCATGGTGTGGCTCCTACTTTGTGAACTCGGAAAGCTGGGCCAAAGTGCCACCGCATCTGCAACAGCTGTATCGTTCCACGATTGACCAGTCGCATTACTACCGTCAGGTCTGGTATTGGGGTGGCGAAGCCAACCTGCGCGTCAATGGCGGCAAACTGGAACATACCACCATTCCAAAAGAAGAGTGGGATACCGTCATTGCAGACGCCGAAGGTTTCTGGGACGAATTGGCCTCACGCTCTCCGCGTGCATCCAAGGTAATCGACATCTTCAAGGAATATACCCAAGTCATGGAAAAAGCCGGCACGCCATATCGCGGCTAATCTTGACAAAAACAACTCTTGGGTGCCCTGTTACGGGGCACCCATCTTGATGAAAAGTGAGCCCCCCATGACAGCCCCCCTATCTTTTGATGCGCTAAAAAAACAGGTTGCCGATGGCAGCATTGATACAGTTCTGACCGTGATGGTCGATATGCAGGGCCGATTGATGGGCAAACGCATGGTGGCGCAGTATTTCGTGGATAGCGCGTGGGAAGAAACCCATTGCTGCAATTACCTGCTGGCCACCGATCTGGAAATGGCCACCCCCGAAGGATACGCCAGCACCAGTTGGGAGAGCGGATATGGCGATTATGTGATGAAGCCCGATCTGGATACGATCCGCCCGATGCCGTGGCTGGAAGGCACCGCGATGGTGCTGTGCGATGTGCTGGATCACCACGGGGCTGATATTACCCATTCGCCACGTGCTGTGTTGAAACGCCAGATTGCGCGTCTTGCCGATATGGGCATGGACGCAATGATGGCGACTGAACTGGAGTTTTTCCTGTTCGCCAAAACGTTTGACGAAATCCGCGCTGACGGGTTTCAAAACCTTGAACCGATCAGCGCCTATAATGAAGATTACCACATCCTGCAGACCACCAAAGAAGAGCACATCATGCGCCCGATCCGCAATCTGTTGCTTGAGGCGGGCATTCCGATTGAAGGCACCAAAGGCGAGGCCGAGGCGGGACAGGAAGAGCTGAACATCAAATACGGCGCACCACTGGATTGCGCCGACAACCACACCATCGCCAAACACGCAATCAAGGAAATTGCATGGGGTGCGGGCCACGCCGTAACCTTCCTGCCCAAATGGCACGCGGACCGTGTGGGCAGTTCATCCCATGTGCATCAGTCGCTATGGAAAGACGGCACTTCGCTGTTTTATGACGGTGACAAACCGCACGGTATGTCCGATCTGATGCGCAGCTATGTCGCGGGCATGATCAAATATGCCCCCGACTACACCTATTTTCTGGCCCCCTACATCAACAGCTACAAACGGTTCCAAAAGGGCACCTTCGCCCCCACCGGCACCGCATGGTCTGTCGACAATCGCACCGCCGGTTTCCGGCTGTGTGGCGAAGGCACCAAAGAGGTGCGGGTGGAATGCCGCATCGGTGGCTCCGACATGAATCCCTACCTTGCGATGGCCGTACAACTGGCGGCTGGTTTGGCCGGAGTCGAGGAAAAACTGGAGCTGGGCGCCCCCCTGACAGGTGACGCTTATGCTGCAAAAACCGTCGATAATATCCCTGCCAATTTGCGTGACGCTGGGAATGCCCTAAAGGCATCAAAAATGTTGCGCAAAGCCCTTGGCGACGACGTGGTTGACCATTACACCCGCGCTGCAACCTGGGAACAAGAAGAGTTCGACAAAGTCGTCACCGACTATGAAATCGCCCGTGGATTTGAAAGAGCCTAACATGACCAAAACACTGAAATGTATCTCGCCGATTGATGGATCAATCGTGGCGGAACGTCCATTGCTGACAATGGAGCAAGCCACCGCCGCCGTTGCCCGCGCAACGAGCGCCCAAAAAGAATGGGCCGCCCGCCCGCTGGCTGAACGCATCAAGCTGGTGATGGACGGGGTGGCCCGCATCGGCGAAATGAACGACGTGATCGTGCCCGAACTGGCGCAGCAAATGGGCCGGCCCATCCGGTATGGCGGCGAATTTGGCGGCTTTAACGAGCGTGCAAGTTACATGGCCGACATTGCGACCGATGCATTGGCCCCGATCGTGATCGAGGATAGCGAGAATTTCAAACGCTACATCGCCCGCGAAGCGCACGGCGTTGTTCTGGTGGTTGCCCCATGGAATTACCCCTATATGACCGCGATCAACACGGTCGCGCCCGCCCTGATTGCAGGCAATGCCGTGATGTTGAAACACGCCAGCCAAACCCCGCTGGTCGGCGAGCGTTTGGCCGAGGCTTTTGCCGCGGTCGGTATTCCTGTCGATGTGTTCCAGAACGCCTTTTTGGGCCATGACACCACGTCCGATCTGATCGCAGCCAAATCATTCGGCTTTGTCAATTTCACCGGATCAGTCGGTGGTGGCAAGGCGATGGAACAGGCCGCGGCTGGCACCTTTACCGGTGTCGGGCTGGAGCTGGGCGGCAAAGATCCGGGTTACGTGATGGAAGACGCCAATCTGGACATGGCGGTCGACACATTAATCGATGGCGCGATGTTTAATTCAGGCCAATGCTGTTGCGGGATCGAGCGGATTTACGTGGTCGAGAGCCTATTTGACGCTTTTGTGCAAAAGGCCGTGGCGATTGTTTCTGGCTATAAGCTGGGCAATCCGATGGACGAGGAAACCACCCTTGGCCCGATGGCGCATGTGCGTTTTGCGCAGGAAGTCCGCGATCAGGTGAGCGAGGCGATTGCCGATGGCGCAACCCCGTTGATTGACGAGGCGTTGTTCCCCGAAGATGATGGTGGCGCCTATCTGATGCCGCAGATTCTGGTCGATGTGGATCATTCCATGCGGGTGATGCGGGACGAAAGTTTCGGACCTGTTGTCGGCATCATGAAGGTCAAAGACGACGCCGAAGCCATCGCGCTGATGAACGACAGCGAGTTTGGCCTGACGGCATCCTTGTGGACCAATGACATCGCACGCGCCGAAACCATCGGCCAGCAAATCGAAACCGGCACCGTTTTCATGAACCGTGCCGATTATCTGGACCCGGGCCTGTGCTGGACCGGATGTAAAAACACTGGGCGTGGCGGGGGATTGTCTGTCATTGGCTATCACAACCTGACACGTCCCAAATCTTACCACCTGAAAAAGGTTTAATATCATGGAATTAGCTAATAACTGGTCCTACCCGACCACCATGCGCTTTGGCGCTGGCCGCATTGCCGAAATCGCTGACGCTTGTGCTGCGGCGGGTATTGGACGCCCGCTTTTGGTCACCGACAAGGGGTTGGCGGCGCTTGATATCACCACCTACACGCTGGATTTACTGGAAGCCGCGGGCCTTGGCCGCGCGATGTTTTCTGAAGTCGATGCCAACCCGACCGAGAAAAATCTGGATGCAGGCATCATTGCGTTTCGGTCGGGTGGCCATGATGGTGTGATTGCATTCGGTGGCGGATCAGCCCTTGATCTGGGCAAAATGATTGCGTTTCAATCTGGCCAAACCAGACCCATTTGGGATTTCGAGGATGTCGGCGATTGGTGGACCCGCGCCAACCCTGACGTGATCGCGCCAATCATCGCGGTGCCAACCACGGCGGGCACAGGCTCGGAAGTGGGGCGTGCTTCGGTGATCACGGATAGCGTCACCCACGTGAAAAAGATCATTTTCCACCCCAAGGTGCTGCCATCCATCGTGATTTGTGATCCCGAACTGACCGTTGGCATGCCACAATTCTTTACAGCGGGAACCGGACTGGATGCCTTTGCCCATTGCGTCGAGGCCTATTCCAGCCCGCATTACCATCCGATGTCCCAAGGCATCGCACTGGAGGGCATGCGCCTGGTCAAGGATTATCTGCCCCGCGCCTATGCCGATGGCACAGATATCGAAGCCCGCGCGCATATGATGTCGGCCGCCGCCATGGGCGCAACCGCCTTCCAAAAAGGTCTGGGCGCTATCCATGCGCTGTCGCACCCTATTGGTGCGGTTTATAACACGCATCACGGCACCACCAATGCTGTCTGTATGCCTGCTGTTCTGCAAATGAACGCGCCAGTGATTGCGGACCGGTTTGATGGTGTTGCAGCCTATCTTGGCATCAAAGGCGGCTTTAACGGGTTCTGCGATTTTGTTCAGGAGTTCAACGATTCCATGAAAATCCCGCATAAACTGTCGGAAATGGGCGTTGGCACAGACCGTCTGGACGAATTGGTGGAAATGGCGCTGAAAGATCCAAGCACCGGCGGTAATCCAGTTGAAATGACCACTGCGAACACCAAAGCCCTGTTCGAGGCGATTATCTAAAGAAAATTGCATTTACCAGAATCAGAATTCACCCCAAGTGTGGGCAAATTCCGATACTCATTGCCTCACGTTAAGTGCAAAGCGCTATAAATAAAACGGGGCGGGTGTTTATCCCGCCCCAATACCACTTACAACTCTTCAAAATCCGGCTTTGGCTTTCGAATGAACGCTGGCACCGAATGGAACGACAGCTTTTCAATTTCCAGCCCCTTATCGGCCACCAGATCATCAATCGCTTCGGTTGCGCCCACCACAGATGTGTAGTCATCAATCACGATCAACCCACCCGGCACAACGCGGTCATACAACGCCTCAAGCGCAAATTCGGTTGGCTCTTTCACGTTCAAATCCAGATGCAGCAGCGCAATCCGGCAAGCGGGGTTGTTCATTACAAAATGCGGCAGCGTATCACTGACATTTCCCTCCAACAGCTCGAAATTTTCAAACCCTTTACGTTTGAAAATTTCATCTACCTGCGTGCGGCTTAACCCGTCACCAGCCCGCGATACGAATGCTTCGACATAATCCTGATCAACGTCCAGCTCGACCCCCTTGGTCGGAAACTTTCCAAAGGTATCAAATCCGACAATCCGGCGCGAGTAGCTGTTTTCCAGCAGTTGGCGAAAGGTGGCCCAGCGGATCATCGAGCCCGCCTTGAACACGCCCATTTCAAACACATCCCCGGGCAGGTTCAGGATCATCTGATACAACTCGTAATGGGCCAGAAACTTGTTAATCCTTGACGGGTGCGAAAACCAGAAATAGCCGTTTTCCCAATCCCACGCGCGATCACTGGCCAGCGCGTCAATTTCCATTGTTTTATCGATTTTACCCATACTGAATCCGTTCGCTATTACCCTAGAACGCGCCATCACGCACATCCTGAGCCTAGCAATGCAACAAAACAGTGAATGCCACGTTAACCTTGCCCCAAATTCCCACATAAAAAACATCGTCTGTATGAAGGTGGTAAAGGCTGGCGATCTGCGCCTTACACCCGAAAATGTGGTTGCTTTGATCGCCCAGTCAGAACCTAACCCCCATTGTGCGAACCTCGCGCGGCGACACCCCGAATTCCTCGCCAAAGGCGCGGGTCATCGCACTTGGATCGCGGTAACCGCACCGAATGGCAATCTCGACAATCGTCAGCCCTGTCTGTTCAACCAAACGCCGTGCTGCCTGCAATCGCATCCGCCGGTAAACCTTTTGCGGTCCCGCACCCATTTCGGCCAGAAACAACCGCTCCAGCTTGCGCTGGCTGATCTCCAATCCCTTGGCGATCTCTAGCATCCGCAATGGCTCTTCTATGTTTTCCCGCATGATTTCCAATGCAGCAGAAACCTTCCCCGCCACAGGGTGCGCACAATGCCCCCACTGCTCTGACCCACCTTGCATGAACAGCGCTGCAACCTCGGTTCGCAATGACTCTCCGTGGGTGTCGCCAATCATCCGCAACACCATTTCAAACGCCGTCATCGCCCCGCCACATGACCAGCGATCACGGTCCATAACCACCCGCGCCCGCGTCACATCGACATCGGGAAATGCCTCTTGGAAATTATCGGCCTCGTCCCAATGAACCGTCGCCTGATATCCTTCAAGCAACCCCGCCGCTGCCAACAGCCAGCCGCCCATATCCAACCCCGCCAGCACATCGTAACGCTGTGCTGCACTGCGCAAGGATCGCAATACGGACGGGTTCACAAATTCCTGATATTCATAGCTCGGGATCAGGAACAAAGCATCCCCAGCACCCGATTGCGATAACGCCATTTCAGCCGCCACCGGCAACCCGCTAGAAGACTGCACCGCCCCGCCATCTAGCGACATAAAACTCCATTGGTACGCGACCCTACCCAACAACATATTGGCCGCCCGCAAAGGCTCGAGCGCATTTGCAAGGCAATGGTTCGAGAACCTCTCGAACAGCAAAATGCCGATCCTTTGCGGCTTTGCACCTGATTTTCGCCAACTTCGCATGATTTCTATGCAATACTGCATGGTCATAGAAATCAACTCCCCTACCCTTGGATAACAAAACAAATTTTGAAAGATGCGCGATGCCCCTGCAAATGAACCAAGACGTTTTCATCACCTGTGCGATCACAGGTTCCGGCAGCACCCAGGATCGCAGCCCGCATGTGCCGCGCTCGCCTCAGCAGATCGCCGACAGCGCCATTACCGCCGCGCGTGCCGGTGCCGCCGTGGTGCATTGCCATGTGCGCGACCCAAAAACCGGCGTGCCATCGCGTGATCCCAAACTATACCGCGAGGTCACCGACCTGATCCGCGCCTCGGACGTCGACGTGGTGCTGAACCTGACGGCTGGCATGGGCGGCGACATGGTTTTTGGCAAACCGGACGCGCCTCTGCCACTGATTGAGGGCACAGATATGGTCAGCGCGGCCGAGCGCGTCGCTCACATCGACGAGTGCCGCCCCGAAATCTGCACGCTGGATTGTGGCACAATGAATTTTGCCGAGGCCGATTATGTGATGACCAACACGCCTGGCATGCTGGCCGAAATGGGCCGGATGATGACAGGGTTCGGCGTAAAGCCCGAGATCGAGGCCTTCGACACCGGCCATCTGTGGCTGGCCAAACAACTGGTCGCCGACGGGGTGCTGGATTCGCCCGCCTTGGTGCAGCTGTGCATGGGCGTCCCGTGGGGCGCTCCCGATGATCTGAACACCTTCATGGCGATGGTTAACAACGTGCCTGACGATTGGAACTGGTCCGCCTTTTCCATTGGCCGCAATGAAATGGCATACGTTGCCGCGGCCGTTCTGGCCGGAGGAAACGTGCGCGTCGGGCTTGAAGATAACCTGTGGCTGGCCAAAGGCGAACTCGCCACCAACGAGGCGCTGGTTGCCCGCGCGCGGGTGATTGTCGAGGCGATGGGCGCGCGGATCATGGGACCGGATGAAGTGCGCGAAAAGCTTGGGCTGACCAAACAGACGCCACAGGGGTAGATCATGGATTTTGGCCTGACTAACGAGCAGGAAATGATCGTTTCCACCGTGCGCAGCTTTGTAGAGCACGAGATTTATCCGCATGAAGACGCGGTCGAGCGCACGGGTGAAGTCCCCACTGATGTCTCCGCCGCCATAAAGCAAAAGACCATTGATCTGGGATTTTACGCCTGCAATTTCCCCGAATCCGTTGGCGGGGCCGGCCTATCCCACCTTGAATTCGCACTGGTTGAACGTGAACTTGGCCGTGGTTCAATGGCGCTGACCCACTTCTTTGGTCGCCCGCAAAACATCCTGATGGCCTGTCAGGGCGACCAAATCGAACGCTACCTGCTGCCTGCCGTGCGTGGCAAGCGGATGGACGCATTGGCGATGACCGAACCGGCCGCCGGATCAGATGTGCGCGGCATGAAATGTTCCGCTGTGCGCGATGGCGGCGACTGGGTGCTGAACGGCACCAAACACTTCATTTCAGGCGCGGATCACGCCGATTTCATCATCGTTTTTGTGGCGACTGGGCAGGACGAAACCCCGCGCGGCCTCAAAAAACGCATCACCACATTTCTGGTCGATCGCGGCACGCCGGGGTTCACCATCCGCGATGGGTACAAATCAGTCAGCCACCGCGGCTACAAAAACATGATCCTCGAATTTGATGATTGCCGCCTTGCGGATGCCCAAGTGCTGGGCGAGGTCGATGGCGGGCTTAAAGTGATGAACGAATGGCTCTACGCCACCCGCATCACGGTCGCCACTATGGCCGTGGGCCGCGCGCGGCGCTGCTTTGATTTGGCGCTGAATTTTGCTGCTGAACGTGAACAATTCGGCCAGCCGATTGGCAAGTTCCAAGGCATTAGCTTTCAGATCGCCGATATGATCACCGAAATAGACGCCGCCGACTGGTTGACCCTTGCCGCCGCATGGCGTCTTGACCAAGGCCTGCCCGCCAACCGCGAAATCTCCAGTGCCAAACTATACGCCAGCGAAATGCTGGCCCGCGTTACTGATACCACATTGCAAATCTTCGGTGGCATGGGCTTGATGGATGATTTCCCGATTGAGCGCTTCTGGCGCGATGCGCGGGTGGAACGTATCTGGGACGGCACCTCTGAAATCCAGCGCCACATCATCAGCCGCGACCTACTACGCCCATTGGGAGCATAGCCCCTAATGCCCCTCCCAAAACCCGATACAATTTTATTAAAATTTGGTTTCTTTTTCGCCCAAATATCCCCGCCGGAGGCATCCGCCCTCACCACCCCCACCGGGGCCAACCATTGAAGCGCGACCTTGATAGGCTTCTACGGCCAAAATCCATTGCCGTCATTGGCGGTGGGTCGTGGTGTGAAAACACCATCACCCAAGCGCGAAAATTCGGCTTTACGGGCCCGATCTGGCCGGTTCACCCGTCAAAGCCCACGATCACCAGCATCCCCGCCTTCACGTCCATTGAAACCCTGCCGGCCGCCCCCGATGCCAGTTTCATCGGCATCAACAGCCGCGCCACAGTTGAGGCCGTCAAAGCGCTGTCAAAGCAGGGGGGGGGCGGTGCGGTTTGTTTTGCTTCCGGCTTTCGAGAGGCCATCAGCGAGGTCAGCGAGGGCGCGGATTTGCAGGCCCAACTGCTGGCCGCCGCCGGTGACATGCCAATCATCGGCCCCAATTGCTATGGTTTTATCAACGCGCTTGATGGGGCCCTGTTGTGGCCGGATCAGCACGGGGCCACCAAGGCCAGTAGCGGTGTGGCGATCATCACCCAGTCGTCCAACATTGCCATCAACATCACCATGCAGCGCCGCGCGTTGCCGCTGGCATACATCGTGACGGCAGGCAATCAGGCCCAAATCGGTCTGGCCGAAATTGGGGCCGAGTTGCTGAATGATCCCCGCGTCACCGCCTTGGGTCTGCATATCGAGGGCGTGGGCGACATTCGCGCCCTTGAAGCGCTGAGCCAACAGGCCGCAACACTCGGCAAACCCGTCATCGCGCTGAAGGTCGGCACCTCCGGTCAGGCCCGCGCCGCCACCATTTCCCACACGGCCTCGCTGGCCGGAAGCAACGCTGGTGCGCGCGCCTTGCTGCGCCGCCTTGGTATCCCGCAGGTCGATACCCTGCCCGAATTCATCGAAGCCTTGAAATTGCTGCACATATCCGGCCCGCTACCCTCGAACAACATCGCCTCGATGTCCTGTTCCGGCGGCGAGGCCAGCTTGATGGCCGATCTTGCTCTCTCGACTGGTGTCACCTTTCCTGCGCTCAACAGCACACAGGAAAAGAACTTACGCAGCGCCTTGGGGCCGAAGGTGAAACTGGCTAATCCGCTGGATTACCACACCTATATCTGGGCCGACACAGACGCGATGAGCAATGCGTTCACCGCCATGATGGACCCGTCGCTGGCCCTCGGCATTCTGGTGTCGGATTTCCCCCGCGCGGATATGTGTGACGCATCAGACTGGGACAGTGCGACTTGCGCAATCATTGAAACCAAACAGCGCTACAACCTTCCCATGGCCATCGCCGCCTCTTTACCCGAAAATATGCCCGAATACGTCGCGCAGCAATTGACCAAGGCAGGCATCATCCCCCTATGCGGGCTGCTTGAGGCGCTGGTGGCGGCCCGTGTCGGGGCCGAATGTGGGCGCGTGACCACCGCCGCATCCCCCATTATGCTGCCCCGCCCGCCCCATCAGATGAAACCCCTAAGCGAGGCGAACGCAAAGGCAGTCCTTGCCAAACACGGGTTATCGGTTCCGCGTTCTACCCAAGCCAGCACAAACCAGCTGAGCAAAGCCGCCAACGCCATTGGTTTTCCTCTGGTGCTCAAGGGTGAAAACATTGCCCATAAGACCGAAGCGGGCGCGGTTGCGCTAAACCTGATGGACGCGGCCCAAGTGACAGCCGCCGCAGCCGCCATGCCCTGCGACAGCTTCCTGCTAGAGGAAATGATCACCGGTGCGGTCTGCGAATTGCTCATCGGTGTGGTGCTGGACGAAGCCCACGGCTATGTGCTGACCATCGGGGCTGGCGGCACCCTGACCGAACTGCTTGAGGATAGCGCGTCTCTGCTGATCCCCACAACGGCAGCCGAGATAAAGGCCGCCCTCAACAGTCTGAAAGTCGCCAAACTTCTGCATGGTTATCGCGGCGCTCCGGCTGCCAATATCGATGCCATCGTTGACGCGGTGTGCGCGGTGCAGGATTATGTGATCGAAAACCAAGGGGCCATTGCCGAGGTCGAAGTGAACCCGCTCATGTGCCTGCCCGACCGCGCCATCGCCGCAGATGCCCTGATCCTGATAGGAGAGATTAATGACTGAAACCCCAATCAAAACCCGCATTGTCGGCAAGGTGCTGGAAATCACTCTGGATCGACCCAAAGCCAACGCGATTGATCTGGCCACCAGCCGGATTATGGGGCAAGTGTTTGCCGATTTTCGCGACGACCCCGACTTGCGGGTGGCGATCCTGACCGGCGCGGGTGGCAAGTTCTTTTGCCCCGGCTGGGATTTGAAAGCCGCCGCCGATGGTGATGCGGTCGATGGCGATTACGGCATTGGCGGATTTGGCGGCTTGCAGGAACTGCCTAATATGAACAAGGTGGTGATTGCGGCGGTGAATGGCATTGCTTGCGGTGGCGGATTGGAACTGGCGCTGTCGTGTGATTTGATCCTAGCGGCGGATCACGCCAGTTTCGCGTTGCCCGAAATCCGGTCCGGCACCATTGCTGACGCGGCCTCGTTGAAACTGCCCAAACGCATTCCCTATCACGTGGCGATGGATATGCTGCTGACAGGGCGCTGGCTGGACGTGGAGGAAGCGCATAAATGGGGGTTTGTGAACCACATTTATGCGGCGGATATGCTGATGGGCAAGGCCCACGCCTTGGCCGCAGAACTGGCTGACGGCCCGCCACTGGTGCAGGCCGCGATCAAGGAAGTTGTGCGAGAAGCCGAGAATATGAAATTTCAGGAGGCGCTGGATATGATCACCGGCAGTAAATTCCCGACGGTCAAAGCGCTCTATTCATCTAACGATCAGCTAGAGGGCGCACGGGCCTTTGCCGAAAAGCGTGATCCGGTCTGGAAGGGCAAATAGCGGCTATCCCGTCCACTGTGTGAGCAGAGCTTCAGGTGCCGGACGTGCGTTGCGTCTGGGCGCCGATGTCGGGGTTCCGATGGCGATAAAGCACAGGAAAATCTCATCATCGGCGATACTCAGGGCCGTGCGGAATGCCGTTGTGCGAACGGCTTGGCCGCTTAAGGCGCGGGCACCAAAGCCCATCGCGTGTGCGGCCAGCAAGACGTTTTGCAACGCAGCCCCACCGGATACCAGTTGGTCATCCACATGCGGAATGCCGATTTCATGGTCCAGACGCAGCACCAGCCCCAGAACAACAGGGGCGCGGCTGGCTTTTTCGCGGGCACGAGACAGCGCATCGGCACCCGCGTCCGGCATGCGTTCCAGCAACGCGGCCTGAAACACATCTGCCAACTGGCCACGGCTGTTTTCGGGAAAATTAATAAACCGCCATGGCCGTAATTTTCCGTGGTCAGGGGCGGCAGCCGCGGCTGACATCAACTCGAGTATCTGCTCCACATCCGGCCCCGGGGCCACCACGCGTTTTGGCGACACAGAATGGCGCGACAGGATCGCCTTGATCACATCGCTTTCAGATGAAACGACCGGAACTTCTGTAAATTTACGCACCACCGTGTTCATGCCATTTCCCCTCATTCCAAATGACGCGGCCAAGCCGCGCACATAATAGATAGCCCCGTGATGTTTCAGCAGGATTTAATATCCGTTACATTACATTTCACATTGTAAATTCTTGTAACAGATCAGCCTTGCTTTGGATCAAGCGCAAGGCGCATTGACTCGGCGAGACCGGCCATATTAACCGGCTTTTGCACCTTCACAACATCATCAAACCCGTCGGGAAGCGATCCCTCCAACATATAACTACTGATCATCATCGCAGGTAAGTCGCTGCGGATTTCATGCACCGCTTCGATCAGGTCCACGCCACTCATCCCTGGCATCATCATATCGCTAACAATTGCATCATAGCCTTGCGGGTTGGCGCGAAACGCATGCAGGGCAAGGGTCGGATCCGAAAAGGCCTCGACCCGATATCCCAGCCGCGCCATCATTCGACGGATGGTATAAAGCAGCTCTTCTTCGTCATCGACCAGCAGGATATGTTCATGCCCTCTGGGGACGCGGTCCTGTTGTTCTGCTTTGCTATCAACCACCTTATATTCAGGCAACAGGATCGTAAAACAGCTGCCGGTTTGTGGGCTGCTGTCCAGCAGAACCTGACCATCGGATTCCTCAACCCAGTTGCGAACAATTGCAAGGCCAAGTCCGGTGCCTTTACCAACCGGCTTGGTGGAAAAGAACGGCTCGAACACCTTTTGCTGGATAGCTGCAGGAATTCCCGGACCGTTGTCATCAATCTCCAGTTTGATGGTTCCTATTGTGCCTTTGGGAAGGGGTTTCAGGCCGTTCTTACCACCCTTCCTGATCCGGCTAAGACGCAGTTCAATTTCACCGCCCCTATCGCCAATCGCCTCTACCGCATTGTGACACAGGTTCATCACAATCTGGAAAAACGCCGTTGGGTCAATTTCGGTAGCAGTTCGCTTCACCTTTGATTTGAAGCTGATCTTGACAGATGGCGGGGTGGAAACGCGGATCAGTTCCAGTGCCTCTTCAATTGCGCCATGCAGCTCCAGACGTCGCGCCCGTCCCGGCTGTTGGCGGGCGAACGTCAGCAGTTGCTGGATCAGGGCGCGGGCCCGACGCGAGGCAATTTCGATGTGTTCAATCGAGTGTTGCAACTCTTCAGGCGCACCCAGATCATCGGCCTCGAGTTTTATCAGCTCTGTATTGCCGATAATTGTCATCAGCACATTGTTGAAATCATGCGCGATTGAGCCGGCAAGAATACCCACCGCCTCCATCTTTTGCACCTGCGCGATCTGTTCATCCACATGGCGTTTCTCGGTGATGTCTTCGCCCACACCAATGTAATTTGTGGTTTCACCTTGTTCATTCAGCAGCGGCAGCAGGCTGGTTTTTGCCCAGTAATGGCTGCCATCCTTTCGCAGGTTTTTGAAAATCCCGTGCCATGGAATGCCTTGGCTAAGGCGCTTCCAGATGTCCTTGTAGGCCGCTTCCGGTGTATGGCCGGATTTCAGGATGCTCGGTGATTTCCCGACCAGTTCATCTTCGGAATATCCGGTCATTTCCAGCAGTTTGCGGTTGGCAAACTCGATCTTGCCGCGCGTGTCCGTGATCATGATCGAGGCCGGACTTTGCTGCAC